>DQTU01000285.1 GCA_015662615.1 Campylobacterales bacterium
AAAGAGATACTGAAGGCTATTTTAGGCGATAGACTTTATGACGAATTTCTAAAAGAAAAGGAGCTTAACAATGCTTAAAAAATCTAAAAAATCTATTGATGAGATAATTCCTAAGAGTGATACTAACAATACTTTTGAGAGTGCTGACAAGAAAGAGCAAGAGCATAAAGAGCTTAAAAAAGTGGTTGAAACGATTGTACAAGGTAAAAAGGCTGGTCGTCCTATGATTGGCAAAAGTTTAACTAAGCACAAAATAGCGTTCTATGTAAATAGCGAACAGCTGGAGTACCTGGAGAGTTTGACTAATAGAAAAGAAAGAACTCCAAATGCTGTTGCAAAAAAGATCGTTTTAAATGCATTTGAACTGCATAATAAAAGCTGAGAGCTTTTTGCTCTGGTTAATCTTATGAAAGGAGGTGTAAACAATGAGCTACAAGAAGTTCCAAGCCTTGCTAGATCTGGCAAGGGAGCAAGGCTTGAATTTGGTAACTGTTGCAGACTTTGTAAAGTTTGCGAATATGATTATAGCGAAAAGAGAAAGGATTTTAAGATGAAGGCTTTAATGATTGGACTGCAATTTAGCGAAGATCTTGGCGGCAGAAGGTGGGAGACTAAAAAGATTCGTATTAAAACATATGATACAGAACTAGAAAAAAACTACATTTTGAGCATTTACAAGGTGGGTAGAACTTTTAATAAAAATGGTGCAGAAGTAACTGTACTAGCTGTAAAAGAAGCTAGTATGGAAGACTTAAAGGCTTTGGTATGAATAATAGGCATAAAGCAAAAAGAGCACTGGTGCAGGAGTGGGACAGACTGAGCATTAATCAGATAGAATCCAATGTAAATGCGATTTTCAAAGATTTTGAAGAGGAGCTCTTTGAGAAGCAAAATTTGATTGATAAATTGCAAAAGGCTGAAAAAAACTCTATAAAAAAAATTAAAAAACTAAAGAAAAAACTTTCTAAATATCGGGCAATAATTCGATATTTAGAGAAATAAGTTTCAATCCTATTAGCAGGTGCAAACCTGCTAATAGTTCGTAATGTAAAGCTCTCTAACCACTTTGCTTTTGCCGTGAGCATTTTTTCCAAGAGTATATTCTATTTTTTTGCTTTGGAGCAGATTAAAATCTTTGTACATTTTTCTTACAAAATCGCAATCGTTATAAGAGAGTAAAAATCTTCCTTTTATGTTTTTGAGAGTTTCAAACAGTCTTTTGTGATCATCTATATCAAAAGTTTTTTTGTTTTTGTAGTAGTTTTCTGCTCCAAAATAAGGAGGATCACAATAAAAAAATGCTTCTTCTCTATCGTATGATTTTATAAGTTTTTCAAAATCCATGTTTTCGATAGTTACGAATTTTAAGCGTTTTGCATATTTGTAGAAATCTTTGTAGATATTTTGTGGTTTCATACTTTTGGCATACATTCCAAAATTTTCGCCTTTTGTACCAAAAGAGACTTTGATCATATAGAAGTAGAGAGCTGCTCTTTCAATATTGTTTCGTGGCTTATAGCACCTATTTTTTATATCTTCAAAAATCTCTCTGCTAATTAGCAATTGATTCAAGTAGAGCTGTAGCGTTGCAGGATTTTTCCTAATGCATCTGTGCAGATTCACAAGCTCTTCGTTGTAGTCGTTTACTATTTCTCTATATTTTGCTCTTTGTGGCAACTCTTTGGCAAATAGAACACTCAATGCACCAGCGAACACTTCTACATAAAGATCGTGATCTTCTGGAATGAGTGAAACTATCTGTTTAGCGAGTTTTGTCTTGTTGCCTACCCAGCTAAAAGGCGGTTTTAGCTTAGTGAAGTTCATTTTTTCTCCCATCTTGATATGACTAAATTATTTTTTTGTAAAAATTTGATAATATTTTGATGGGAGCGTAGCGGTGTACGAGCTGTGTACGCTCCTGCTAAGAAGGTGTCCATCCCCCCCCGAAACAATGGATATAACATTTAAACCTCCACTAGTTCAAAGTGAGGCAGATCATCGA
>DQTU01000234.1 GCA_015662615.1 Campylobacterales bacterium
AAAGAGAAAATTCAAAAGATAGAATTGTTATTACAAAAACACTTGCTGCTAAAAAGAAGAAAGAGATAGTAAAAGATGAGCCTAGAGTCATTAAGCGTCATATTGAACCAGCAGATTATAAAAAAGAGCAAGAGCAAATTCCTAGTCGTATGTCTGATAGGGTTGCTGGAAATGGTTATGGTATGGCCGCTCCAAGTAGAATCAAAATAAAAGCATATAGTAATAATAGACCTATTTCAGCGTGGGTAGAGGTGTTTAAGGCTGGTACAAAGCAGAGAGTAAAAACCTTCTATACTGGTAAAGGTACTTCACTTAAAGATATCAAACTTCCTGCTGGAACTTATGTGATAAAAGCAACTTATCGAACAGCAACCTCTAAAAGAAAAAAAACGATAGGAAGAGTTGTATTAAAAGAGGGTGGGAGTATCAATAAAAGTATCTCTTTTGATGATGGTATAGTTACCGTAAAAGTAAAAGAAGTTGGTAAGCCAATTTATGCGAAAGTAGAAGTTTATAAAAGTGGTAGTAAGCGACGTATTGCCTATGAATTTACATCAAGATCAAGTGGAGTTGCAAAGTTTAGTCTTGGCTCAGGAAAATATGATATTGTTGTAAAAGATCATAGTGAAGTGATACGATTTGATTCTGTAAGAGTAAAGGATGGAAAGAGCAAAACACTTAATGCAGATTTCTAAATAAAATAAGCTATAATATTCCTTTATACTATAGAGGGAATAACATGGGAAGAATGACAAATGCGGAAGCATTAGATCTTATACAAAATAGCTCTCTCTCCGAACTTGGGGAGATGGCACTTAAACGAAAACGAGAACTTCATCCAAAAAAAATAACATCTTTTGTAGTCGATAGAAATATAAACTATACCAATGTCTGCTGGGTGGATTGTGATTTTTGTGCATTTTATCGACATGCCAAAGATGATGATGCTTATGTGCTTACTTTTGAGCAGATTGGGGAGAAGATAGATGAGCTTATCGAAATTGGTGGAACGCAGATACTTTTTCAAGGCGGGGTGCATCCAAAGTTAAAGATAGAGTGGTATGAAGATCTGGTTGCATGGATCAGTGAAAATTATCCGACTATTACGATTCATGGTTTTTCTGCAATCGAAATTGACTATATTGCTAAGATCTCAAAGATTAGTTATACAGAGGTTTTACGGAGACTTCAAGCAAAAGGGCTTTTTTCAATTCCTGGAGCTGGGGCTGAGATACTGAGCGACAGAGTTCGTGATATCATCGCTCCTAAAAAGTTAGATGTTAAAAATTGGTTGGATGTTCATAGACAAGCGCATAAAGTTGGTATCAAATCAACGGCTACGATGATGTTTGGAACCGTTGAAACGGATGAAGAAATCATCGAGCATTGGGAGCATATCAGAGATCTTCAAGATGAGACAAGTGGATTTAGAGCCTACATCATGTGGAGTTATCAGCCTGACAATACTAAGTTAGCCAAAGACCATCCAGAGATAACAAAACAGTCATCAAACCGCTATTTGCGATTGTTGGCTGTTAGTCGTCTCTATCTTGATAATTTTCAAAATATTCAAAGCTCATGGGTTACACAAGGAAGTTATGTTGGTCAATTAGCCCTTTTGTTTGGTGCAAATGATTTGGGAAGTACCATGATGGAAGAGAATGTCGTAGCAGCAGCAGGAGCGGTAAATCGTATGAATCAAGAGGAGATGATACGGCTTATCTCTGATATTGATGAGATACCTGCAAAAAGAGATACTGCATATAACATATTAGAAATTTTTGAAAAAGAGAGTGTATGAAAAATTTATTTTTATTATTGATTTTACAAGGAGTACTATTGAGTGCAACATTAGGAGAGATTGAAGTTAAGGGTGTTAAAGTTCCTTTTATTTTTGAAAAAGATAGTACATTGCCTATCGGATCGTTAGAGTTAGTTTTTCAAAATAGTGGTAGTATCGAAGATTATAACCAATCAGGAATTGCAGCATTTACCGCTTCAATTCTAAACGAAGGTACAAAAAAGTTAGGTTCAGTAGGGTTTGCAAAAAAACTTGAAGAGAATGCAATCCACATCGGAGTCCATAGAGGAAATGAATCATTTTCAATGGAGCTTAGTTCCTTGATGGAAAAGTTTGATGAGGGGGCTGAGTACTTTAAAGAGTTACTGAGTGACCCGAATTTTTCTAAAGAGAGTTTTGAGAAGATAAAACTTTTGAAAATTGCATCGATTAAAAAAAGAGAGAGTGATTTTGATTATATTGCAAGTGTTGGGCTCAAGAAACTTCGATATAAGGGCACGGCTATAGAAAATCCTGCTATTGGAACCATTGAGAGTTTAGAGGCTTTAACGCTTAAAGATATTGAAGCATTTTTTCAAAAGCACATGGTGCTTAGTCGAGCAGTTGTGATTGTTGGTGGTGACCTTACCCAAGAAGAAGGTAAAAAACTTGCTCAAAAAGTTTTGTCAACTTTAGAAGTTGGAAAATCAGAGCCTTTGGTTAGATTTGGCTCTTTGGAAAAGTCTGAAAGAGTAGAAATTATCAAAGATACAGAACAGGCTTATGTTTATTTTGGTGCACCGTATTACATGGAAGTGGATGATAAAGATGCTTACAAATCAAAAGTAGCAAGTTTTATCCTTGGAAGCGGTGGTTTTGGAAGTCGTTTGATGGAAGAGGTCAGAGTGAAAAGAGGATTGGCGTATTCTGCTTATGCTCGGACATCGTTAAATCGTTCTCATAGTCACTTTAGCGGGCATCTTCAAACTAAGCTTGAAAGTCAAGAAGAGGCGATAAAGATTGTCAAAGAGGTAATTTCTGAGTTTGTAAAAAAAGGTGCAACAGAAGATGAGTTAGAGCAAGCTAAAAAGTTTATCATCGGAAGTGAACCCCTTAGAAATGAGACTTTAAGCCAGCGACTTAACCGAACTTTTAAGGAGTATTATAAAGGTTTAGAGATAGGACACTCTAAAAAAGAGTTGGAGATGATTGGAAAACTAACCCTTAAAGAGTTGAATGATTTTATATCCTCACATGATGAAATAAATAAATTGAGTTTCTCAATTGTTACTAAAAAGTGAAGATAAAGAACGATTAAAAAAGATAGGGGTATCCAATCTGTTGGATTTAGCCCTTATCGCTCCCTCACGATATGAAAATTTATATATTTCAAACACTCCAAAAGTTGGGTTTAACAATGTTGTAGATGCTACGATACTCTCCACTAGTTACAATCCAAAATTTATGAAACTGACTCTTTTTGCGCATAATTTTGATATGGAATTAAATGGTATCATCTTCCATGCAAGAAAGTTTCATTATGATACTTTTAAAAGTCAAAATAGAGTACATGTGATGGGTAAACTTGATATGAACTATGACAAACTTCAAATCGTACAGCCACAAGTGGTTGAAGCAATAAACACCATTATCCCAAAATATAAAACTAAATTACAAAACAAAACCATGTTAAGACTCATAAAAGAACAAGTGACAAAAGAGGCTCTTTTGGCTTTGGGCATTGACGAAAAAATGATAGAGATACTTTATCAGATACATCATCCCACGGTTGCATTTATCGATGCTTATGAGAAACATGGTGGGTTTTCGGATGATACAATTTATACTTTAAAATATTTGGAAATTTACAACCATATCCAAAAACTCTCAGAAAAGAAGATCGATACCCCTTCTAAAAAAATATTGAATGGAGATTTGAGTGATTTTTTAGAGGGTTTGCCTTTTACCTTGACAAGAGATCAGTTTAAAGTTATCGAAGAGATTAAACATGATTTTTTAGGTGAAAAATCTGCTAAAAGAGTTATCATGGGAGATGTTGGTAGTGGGAAAACCATGGTTGTCTTGGCTTCTGTCATGTTGGCTTACCCCTCAAAATCAATCCTCATGGCTCCTACTGCGATACTCTCATCTCAGATATATGAGGAGGCTTTGAAGTTTCTGCCAAAACATTTTAAAATTGCACTCATAACAAACAAGAGTGACAAAAAAGAGTCACTGTTAGAGTATGATTTTTTAGTAGGAACACATGCACTTTTATATCGAGAACTTCCTGATGCTGATTTGGTTATGATAGATGAACAGCACCGTTTTGGAACTAAACAGAGAGCTTCTATCTCAAAGTTAGTGAGCTCAGGAGATAAAGCTCCACATTTTCTACAATTTTCAGCCACTCCAATTCCAAGAACTTTGAGCATGATACAGTCATCCATTATTGATATTAGCCAAATTAAAGAGCTTCCATTTCCCAAAGATATAGATACGATAAATATCGGTGGGGCTGAATTTGCTGATTTGGTTGAGCATATCAAAGAGGAGATAAAAGGGGGTAGGCAGACTATTGTTGTTTATCCTTTGGTTGAGGAGAGTGAAGTTATCGATTATCAGTCCATCGATGAAGCAAGGGGTTGGTGGGAGAAAACTTTTGAAAAGGTTTATGTAACATTTGGTAAAGATAAAGAGAAAGAAGATGTTATCGAAGCTTTTAAAGAGCGTGGAAATATCCTCATCGCTACGACACTTATCGAAGTTGGTATCTCACTGCCAAATCTCTCTACCATTGTAATCGTTGCTCCTGAGAGGTTAGGGCTTGCCTCTTTGCATCAGTTGAGAGGTCGAGTGAGTAGAACAGGGTTAAAGGGGTATTGTTATCTTTTTAGCAAACAGAGACCGAGTGAAAGGCTTCTGAAGTTTTCTCAAACATTAGATGGATTTGAAATTGCAGAACTTGACTTGAAATATCGTCAAGGTGGAGATTTATTAAAAGGTGATATTCAAAGTGGGAAGAGTTTTAAGTGGTTTGATCCAAAAGAAGACGAGGAGATTTTGAAGAGGGTGAAAGATTTTTTTGTTTCTTGATGCTGATAGGTAGTTTGATGATAAAGCAAGCACCTTGGTCGGTATTGTATGCTGTGAGTGCTCCTTGGCAGTGCTCTTCTATAATTGTTTTTGACATATAGAGTCCTAATCCTGTTCCATTTTTAGACTTAGTAGAGAAGTATGGATCAAAGATCTTTTCTAGTTGATTATCTGGTATACCGCCTGCATTATCTGCAACTATGATAGATTGAGTATCATCTCCTTTATTGATGAAAACTTCTATTTTAGGTTTTGAAATTTTATGCTCAATTAGTGCATCTTCACCATTTTTAAGCAGATTTAGCAGTACTTGTATCACTTCATTTTCATAGCAGTAGATTGATTCTAAATCATCAATATTGAGTTTGATTTCGATACTTTTACTTTTAAAACTCTGTTCTAGCATAGAGAGTGCACGATTAAAGGCATCAGCTAAGTAAAAATTTGTTGCGTTTTTATTTGGTTTGAAAAAGTTTCTAAAATCATTGATGGTTTGACTCATATACTTTATATTTGCATTGATCTTAGTAAAATGGTCAAGAAGATAGGTTGAACTTTCTTCCATCTCTTGTGCAGTACAACACTCTATCTTACCAAACTCTATTTTAGTCTGCATGGCTGTAATAGTCGCAGCTATAACACTAAGCGGTTGTCTCCATTGGTGGGCGATCATACTTATCATCTCACCCATCTGTGCAAAGCGGGATTGTTGGATGAGTTGATTGGTCTTTTGTCTATTGATGTACTCAAGCTCTTTTCTTCTGGTAATATCTCTCCAATGGCTATGCATGGTCATCTCATTTTGTATCTGCATAGGGGTTAGGGTCACTTCTGTCCAAAGTCTAGTACCATCACTTAGTTTTACATACCAGTCAAAACGATATAAACCCTCGGTCGTATCTTTAGTAAACATCTCTTTCATTGAAGGGGCAACATCATTCAAAAAAGAGGAGAGTATGTTTTGTAAACTGTTTTTGTCATCACACTGCATCATTTTTAAGATGGCATTGTTATATTCAACAATCGATTCATTTTTCAGAAGGATAATCCCATCTTTAGTGCTGTTAAAGAGCTCTTCATATAGTGTTTTTTGAACTTTAACATCCTCTTTTAATCGCTCTTTTTGTTTTTGTATTGTTTCTGTTTGCATTGCAATCTCTAACTTGAGATTTTCGGTTCGTTTTTGTAGAGATAGTTCTCTCTCTTTGAGCGGGGTGATATCCATAATATATCCAGCATAATGTGTAATATTGTTTTTATTGTCTCGAATCATATGTGTGGCATCATAGACCCATATAATAGTTTTATCTTTTTTAATTACTCTATAGGGTTGGTGTATAAAACGATCACAATCAGTTTTGGAGTATTGTTCTACTTCCTCTAAAACATGTGATAGATCTTCAGGATGGATGATATCACTATAGGAAATCAATCCCTTACGAAAAGATTCTGGACTATATCCTAAAATCTCTGTTGTATTTTCTGATACAAATGAGACGGGCCATTCAGGTCTGTTTTCCTACTTGAAAAATATAAATTCCCCAGAATCTAGCAGTTCATTTATGGTTGATTTTTCGGAAATAGTGAGCATAAGCTATGCCTGTACGAGTTGTTTTTCGGTTTTTAGTTTATATCCAATTGCATAGAGGGTTTCTATACTGTTCTCTGGTAGTTTCTTTCTAAGTTTAGAGATAAGAAAACGAATATTATCAGCTGTGATATCAATTTTTGCATGGTGAAAATGTGAGATAATCTGTTCCGTTGTACAAAACTCTTCAAACTCTTCTGCTAATATCTCTAAAATAAGAGACTCATGTTTGGTCAACTTAACATGTTTATTGGAGTGCAAAAGTGATTTTTTTACATTATCATAGTGATATCCATTACCTAGGTCAATCTCTGTAGATTCATTTGTAGGTGCTTTCAATTTTTGCCCGATTTTATAAAATGCAGTAAGTAGTGATTTTATTTCGATAGGTTTTGTTATATACTGAGAAATTCCTAAATTGATCAAGTCTAACAGATAATGACTCTCATCATGTGCTGAAAGAACAATGATTTGTTGCTCTTCATTCTCTTTCCTGATCTCCTCAACTAACTTAACACCATTTAAGATGGGCATTTCGATATCAGTAATAATTAAATCATAATTAGACCCTGTGCGAACAAAAAAGTCATGATACTTTGCTAACCCTTCTTCTCCATCGCAGGCAGTATCTATGGTTTTAAAATAGTGTTCTAAAATTTCTACGGTACTCTCTCTAATCTCTTCATAATCTTCCACAAATAGAACGGAAAGTTCTTTAGTCAATGAAAAAATTTCTGAATAATTAGACATGTGGACCACCAGTTTTAGTTTAGTAAATTAAAAAATACTGAAGATTATATCATAATAATAATAATTAATTAAATATTTTTAATTGTTATTGAAATGTTGTAATATTGTTGTCCAAATGTTAAAAATATTTTTTTAATTGTCGATTTTGAGTTGTCAGAGATAGATTATTAGGATGAAAGATGAAGTACATTGTAATCATAATCTTTTTTTTTAATTTATCAACTGCTTTTGCAAAGGGTGTGCGTGCAGGTACCGTGATACAAAACTCTGCAATGCTTAGCTTCTCTTTGGAAGAGGAGGAGTTTATCATAAAGAGCAATGTGGCAAAAAGTGTTGTAGATCAACTCATAGATGTAAAAGTCTCTTGGATGGATACAAGACCGATGGTAGTAAGCCTTGGTGAGAGACAAAGAGTTTTAACCTATAAGGTGTTAAATAGTGGCAATGGAAGAGACAGATACACACTTTTAGCCCAAGAGTTAAACTATAAATCAGAGTTTAGCTTGGAAGAGAAAAGAGTCTATTTAGATGCTAACGATAACTATCGTTTGGATGCTTCAGATCCACAGAGGAAGACAGTTACATTAGATGAAGATAGAGAACAGTTAGTTTTTGTTGTATCAAAGATTGGTGACGCTTTAACTGCATCTAGTGGAAGCCAAAACTTTGTAAATCTTAAAGCACTTTCTCGGATTGGTGGATCTGGGGAAAAAGGGAAGATCTATATAGGCAGAGGGATTGATGGTGTTGATGTTGTTGATGGGTTTTCTGGTGGAGTTAGTGAGGATGAAGGGAGTTATAAACTTTTAATCGCAAATGTCATTTTAAATAAAGATGTTTCTATCGATAATGATGGAATTATCACTGTCTCTGTCTTAGTAACAGTTGGTGGAGAGGGGAGTGTCAAAGATGTTAATATCGTAGATGAGATACCAAATGAAACGATATATGTTAAGAACTCTTTGCTCTTAGATGGGGGAGCATTAACTGATCAAGATGACAGTGATCAGGGACGGTACAAAAGAAAATACAAAGAGCGTAAAGCTCAGATTTTAATGAGTTTGGGTGAACTTGATATTTCAAGTACTCATACCATTACATATAGTTTAAAAATAAGATAGGAGATAAAATGAAAAAAATAGTTGTGGCAGCTTTGTCAGTAGTTGTTTTAAGTGCAGCAGTTTTACAAGCAAAAGAGTCATTGGTAACACTCAGTACAAAATCTTTTAAAGAGATAGTAAAAGTAGATGCTAGCGGTACAAAAAAGATAGTTTTAGTTGAGGCTAAAAAGGTAATTCCGGGAGATACTGTAGTTTATAGAAACTCTATCAAAAATGCAAGTAAAAAAAGTGTTCATGATATGGTTTTGAACAATGCTATCCCTAAACATACTGAATATGTAGCAGATAGTGCAAAGTGTGAAAAGGATTGTGATATTTTGTTTTCAATTGACGGTGGAAAAAAGTTTGATAGTGCTGAGCGTCTTATGGTCAAAGTAGGAGATAAAGAACGGTTAGCTCTGCCTAAAGAGTATACAAATGTAAGATGGATTTTAACATCAGCACTTGATGCAAACTCTGTGACAGATGTGAGTTTTAAGACTAGATTACAATAGTTAGAGGTGTGTTATACACTTAGTAAATGGGCAAGAAGGGGGAGTATCATTTACTAAGTGCATAACACTTATGATTTTAATTCCTATAGGGGGGAAAACATGTTTTTAAAAACAAAAAAATTGATAGTGGCAACACTATTATCCGTAAGTGCAACAAGTGCATTTGCAGCAGGAACACTTTCAGGGACTAATGTTGATTCAACTGCGTCACTCTCATTTACGGTAAATGGTATTGAGTCTGCGGTAACATCAACAAACAGTTACAAAGTGGATAATAAGGTGGATTTAGTAGTTTCAACTGTTGATGCACAAGCTGTGACTGTAGGTCCAGATGCAATGAATGTTTTACTAACATATAAAGTAAGAAATGATGGAAATACTGTTCAAGATTTTTTACTCTCATCACTTGCAACTTCAACAACTGCTTTTTCTGCAGGAAATGAAGTTACTGATGATTATGATCTATCTAATGTAAGAGTATTTGTGGATTCAAACAACAATGGTACATATGAAGAGGGGACAGATGTTGAAGCATATATAGATGAATTAGCTCCTGATGCTGACATAACAGTGTTTATTGTAGCAGATGTTCCAACAGATGCTGCAAATGATGCAATTGCGATATATGATCTTCAAGCACAAGTTGCAACTGGTGGAACAGCAGGAACAGAAGGCGGTGCAATTGCAAATGATAATGCAGGTCAAGCTGATGATGCAGCAACTGTACAGATTGTTTTTGCAGATGGTCAAGGTTCAACTGACGCAGAACATGATGGTATGCATTCAAGTGCAGATGCTTGGAAAATTGTTACAGCAGAGGTAACGGTTTCTAAAAATTCTATTGTAGTGAGTGATCCTGTAAATGGAACAACAAATCCAAAGAGAATTCCAGGAGCAGTTGTGCGATACTGTTATATAGTTGTAAATGCTGAGGGTGGAGCAGAAGCTACAGGGGCTCTTATAACAGATATATTAGATCCTACAGTACTTGATCTGTCAGGTTCAACGGTAGCTACTTATAGTGGAGAAGCTACATGTGATTGTAGTAGTGCAGATGATGATATCACTGGTAAAAATGGTATAAATGGTCAAAATCCAAATGCACAAGGTCAAGTAAAAGTTGATTTTGATACAGTAGCTGGTGGCGCAACAGAGTGTGCTTATGTTTCGGCAACTATCAAATAGTTAGCTAAAACGGACAATTAGATGCAAAGAGTTAAGTGGTTATTTTTACCCTTACTCTTTGTTCTGTTTATACACTCCTCTTTAAATGCGATTTCATTTAAAGATATTGTTTTTGAACCAGTAGTTGCTGAGTTTCAAGTAGAAGATGAAGTTGAAGTGCAAGTAACTATTTCAAACCATGCTAAATTAAAAGTTGAGGTGCGAGATGAGCAAAATCAAACACAACCTACACTCTCATTTTATCGATATGATGCTTCGGCTGATAGTTACCTGAGTATTTCACAAACATTTTATCAACCCAACCAAGAGGTGAGTGGAAAATTTAATCCAATGACTCCTTTGTTGTTAGAAAATGGTGACGAGATAGATATCTCTAAAAAATTACCAGCTATAAAATGTCAAATTTTTAGACGAAATGAGCCTTTGATTATCGTCTATCATGATAGTAATCTTTCAGATGTAAAATGTATAAATTTGAATATTACTACCAACAAAGACCACGAGATAATCCAACTTTACAGAAGTGATGAAAAAGCTGATATGTTTGTAGGCTATATAAATACCCATACCAAATGTTTGGCTAAATATGATGGAAAATTATTTGTTGAAAAGGGTACGGAGATAAGAGCTTCCTTAGAAAAAGAGTCAAAAAAAAATAGAGCCTATGAAAAAGAAATCTTTGCAATTGCAGGGGTTGAGCATATTGTTTTTGAAACCAAAGCAGAGCCTGAGAAAAAAGAAGCTTTAATCTGGGCTAGTATTGAGGCAAATAAGCGTATAGCATCTGTTGGCGAGTTTATAAAATATACGATTGTTTTGGAAAATAGGGGGGATATTGATGTTGAAAATGCTGTTTTAATAAGCAAATTCTCATCGGGGTTAAAATACAAATTGGGCGCAAAAGAAAAAAAGATAAAACTTTTAAAAGCGGGAGATAGTAAAACGCTTACTTTTATCGCAAATGTAGATATAGATGCAAAAAATAGTGTTCAAAATAGTGTTCACCTTCTTTATAATGGCAAAAAATCAAATCAAAGCAGTAGTGAGATAAAAATAGAGCGAGATTTTGATGATAAATCTACAATTTTTGGAAGCGTTAAATTAGAGCAGAGAGACCTCAATGTTTCACTCTCCGGCTTTAAAATATATTTGGAAAATGGCAAATATACAGTAAGTGATAAGTATGGAAAGTTTCATTTTTCAAATATCCAACCAGCAACGCATGTTGTGAGTATTGACCCCGATAGCCTTGATGGCAAATTTACTTTGACAGAGTGTAAAGCAAATGCAAGAAGTTTAGGGAGTAAAACTTCACATTTTGTAGATACTCGAAGTTCCCATATCAAGAAAGTTACATTTTGTGTGAAACAAAACAGACTGCTTCAAGATATAAATAGCACGCTTTCATTTCATATCAGTGATGAAAGATCAGAAGGCATGCCACAGTTTACTTCAAATGATTTTGATAAATTAAAAAGTGGATTTTTATGGCCAAAAGAGGGTTTCGTTCCTCCTATGCCATCGATAAAAGTGGCATTTATGCACAAATCTGATGAGAAGATGGAGCTTTACCTTAATGGTAAAAAAGTAGATATGTTAAATTATGACGGGGCAGTTAAAAGCAAAGATAAAAAGAGTGTGATCAGTAAGTATAGAGGTGTAGATATCGTTGATGGTGACAATATACTAGAAGCTAGGATAGGTGCTAAAGTAATTAAGCGTAAAATTCATCTCTCTACCACTCCCGTAAAAGCAGTTGTTTTAAAAGATAAGTCAACCCTTATAGCTGATGGAAAAAATCCCGTAGTAATTGCTGTACAACTTTTTGATGCAGCAGGCTTCCCTCTTCGCCGTGGCATGGTTGGAAAATTTTCAGTTGAAAAACCTTATCTTTCACAAGAGCGATTGGATGTTTTAGAGAAAAACCCTTTAGCACTTGGAGTAGAGGATGATAAGTATAGTGTTTCAAAAGATGGTATAGCATATATCCCTTTGCAGGCAACCTCAAGATCTGGAGAGGTTAAGCTACATTTTCCATTTCAAAATAGCAATGAATATACAAAAACATGGATAACTGCAAAAGCAAGAGATTGGTTTATAGTTGGATTTGCTGAGGGTAGTGTTGGATATGAGACCCTTAAAGAGGCATTGAAAAAAAGTCAATCTGATGAAGTTGTAACGCAAAAAAAAGTATCATTTTTTGCAAAAGGAAAAGTTACTGGGGATGCACTTTTGACTATCGCCTATGATAGTGGAAAGAGATCTGATCTTGGGATTTTAGAAGAGAGTGACTTGGAAGCTCAATATACAATATATGCTGACTCAACGCTGCAAAAAAATGAAGCAGCAAGTGGTAAAAAACTTTATCTTAAAATTGAGAAAAAAGCCTTTTATGCTCTTTTTGGAGATTTCGATACTGGCTTGGATACGCTTCAACTCTCAAGATATTCACGCCGTTTAAATGGTGTAAAGTCAGAGTTTCATGGGCGGATAATTGAATACAGTGCTTTTGTGAGTCAAAGCAATCACAGTTTTCAAAGGGATGAACTTCAAGGTGATGGTACAAGTGGATTGTATTATTTGAGCAGTAAAGATATTGTTATTGGCTCTGAAAAAGTTTATGTTGAGGTTCGTGATAGGTATAGAGATGAGATAATTATCTCAAAAAAACCGATGCATCCTATCTATGATTATAATATAGACTATTTTGGAGCAACCCTCTACTTTAAAGAGCCTATTTTAAAAAGAGATTCCGTGGGAAATCCACAGTTTATAGTGGTTGAGTATGAGCTTGAAAATGGGAAAACGAAAAGTTACACTTATGGTGGTAGAGGGGCTATAAAACTTTTTGATGGTGTTTTAGAGATTGGGGCAGCAGCTTTGGGTGAAGAGAATTTTGATGGTGTAGATACGCTTTATGGTTTTGATGCAAAACTAAATGCTGGCAACAACATCGTTATAAATGCTGAATACGCACAGACTAAAACAGCAATAGACTCAAATACAAGCACTTCCAACGCTTATCTTGTAGAGCTTTCTCATCATAATCAATATGCTCAAACAAAACTCTATTTTAAAAAACAAGAAGAGGGTTTTGGTTTTGGTCATCAAAATCTCTCACAAAGTGCAACTCAAAAATATGGAGTAGATACAACGATAAACTATTTTAAACATGTTGCGTTAAAACTATCTGCTTTCGGAGATAAATCACTAAAAACTGGAGATAGACAAAATGTAGCTGAAGCAATTGCACAGTATCAAAGAGCTGGATATTTGGCATCTCTTGGATATAGATATGCAAAAGATAGTACAAAAGATAGCGGAAACTCTCAACTCATAAGCACAATAAGCAGAGGTTTTTTTAACAACAAGCTGAAACTCTCAGCAGCTTATGAATTTTCACTAGATGGAAAGTCTGATGAATTTCATAACCGTACATTTGCTGAAGCATCTTACTTCATAAACCAATATGTAGAGATTTTTGCAAATCATGAGATACTAGAGGGGTTAACTAAAAAATCTAATCTTAGTCGCGCTGGGGTAAAAGGCAGACCTTGGAGTGGTGCTACGATAGAGAGTGTTGTAAATCAAGAGTTTGAAAATGATTCTCCCCGTCTGTTTGGCGGGCTTGGTATCTATCAAAACTGGCAAGTCAATAAAGAGCTTAGGCTTTCGGCTTCGTTAGAGAGGGAGCAGACGCTTAAAGGTGATACTGAAGATAAAGACTTTACAGCGTACGCTCTGGCTACAAATTATAGAAAAGATAGTTGGGTTTATAGCACAAAAGGAGAGTATAGAACTTCGCAAGAAGAGAAAAAAATAAATTTTGATCTAGGTATCTATACTGAGGTAAATAAAAATTTAGGTTTTGCTTTTGGTGCAAGAGTAAATGATGTGAGGGCAAAAGAGAATAACTCACAAGACGCAGAGTTGAAATTTTCATTAGCAAAAAGGGATGATAGCTATTTGCTGCTAAATCAACTGAAATACCTCTACAATAAAGAGCAAGAGGCAAAAGTATCAAAAATCATAAATTCACTTCTTTTTGAGATAAATCCAACAAACAAGACAACATTTTCAGCGCATTATGGTTTAAAATATACGCAAGACTGGATTGATGAGAAGCGTTATGATAGCCTTATAGATACCGCTGGATTTGAGTTTATCTATGACTTTAATAGACGGTTAGAGCTTGGATTTGTTGGAAGCTTTTTACATTCGTATGAGACTAAAAGTATGGATGAGAGTATTGGGACTTATATCGGGTATAATTTTTTTAAAAATAGTTGGTTGGGGCTTGGATATAATTTTAATGGTTTTAAAGAGAGTGATTTTTCATCTCTACGACATAGTAATCAAGGTGCATACTTAAAATTTCGTTTGAAGTTTGACCAAGAGAGCCTTAAGGATACTTTAGAACTATTTTAGGTAAACACACTAAATAAACTTGACAAACATAGACTCAATGTTGTATAATATTATAAATTACAGAGGGAGTACAATATGAAAGATCTATTTGAAAAACTAACAAACGCCATGAGTGAGGCGATACAGAGTGGAATATCACTTGCATTACATTCAAAAAACCAAGAAGTACAACCGCTACATGTGGTATGGGGACAGATTACTAACACAGGTTCTTTGTTAAATCAAGCATTTAATAAGATGAATATTGACAAAGCAGCCTTAGAGTTAGAGCTAAAAAGTGCGGTGGGAAGATATCCAAAAAGTTCAACGGTTACAAAAGAGAATATTAAAATTTCAAGAGATTTAGCAGAGACTTTGCAAAAAGCTGAAGGGGTTATGACTCAAAATGGGGATCAGTATCTTTCCGTTGATACATGGATAACTGCAAATTTAGACCACTCAGAGATAAAAGCAACCTTATCAAAATATATCGATTTGTTAGAGCTTAAAAAAACTCTTGAAGCGATTCGAGGTGGGCGAAAGATAGATTCTCAAAGTGCTGAGGAGAAGCTTGAAGCATTGGAGAAGTATGGAATTGATTTGACACAAAAAGCACTTGACAATGAGCTTGATCCTGTAATTGGTCGTGATGAAGAGATTCAACGAATGATGCAAATCCTTATCCGAAAAACTAAAAATAATCCTATCCTTTTGGGTGAGCCTGGAGTTGGTAAGACTGCATTGGCAGAGGGTTTGGCGCAAAAAATAGCTGAGAAAAATGTTCCGACTTCACTTCAAAATAAAAGAGTTATATCACTTGATATGAGTACACTTATCGCTGGGGCTAAATATCGTGGAGAGTTTGAAGATAGACTTAAAGCGGTCATAGAAGAGGTAAAAAAAGATGGAAATATTATTCTTTTTATCGATGAGATTCATACGATTGTCGGGGCAGGGGCTAGCGAGGGGAGCATGGATGCTGCAAATATCCTTAAACCTGCACTTGCTCGTGGAGCGTTACATACTGTTGGGGCAACAACGCTAAAAGAGTATCGAAAGTATTTTGAAAAAGATGCAGCACTGCAGAGACGGTTTCAACCTGTAAAATTAGAAGAGCCAAATCAAAATGAAGCACTTAAAATCATGAGAGGTATAAAAGAGCGTTTGGAAGCACATCATAATGTTCAGATTTTAGATTCTGCTCTCATTGCTGCCGTGAAGTTAAGTAGTAGATATATTACGGATAGATATCTGCCTGATAAGTCTATAGATCTTATTGATGAAGCTGCTGCGGAATTGAAGATGCAGATAGAGTCAGAGCCGTTTGATTTGTCAAAAGTTAAAAGAGGAGTTGATAGTCTCAAAGTTGAGAAAGAGGCTCTTTTGATGGAGAAATCTGTTAAAAATGATGAACGGTTGGGTGAGATTGAGAAAGAGATAGCTGACTTGGATGAGAAGAAGATGGCACTTGAAACTCAGTTTGAAAATGAGAAAAGTGTTTTCAAAGAGATTGCTGAGTCAAAAACAAGAGTTGAGGAACTCCGTCGCGAAGCAGAAGTTGCAAAGCGAAATGGAGATTTTAATAAAGCAGCTGAAATTGAGTATAGCAAAATTCCAAAGTATGAACAGTTAGAAAAAGATTTAAATGCTAAATGGGATCAGATGCAAGAGGGCGGTGTGCTTCTGAAAAACAGCGTTGATGATGAGATGATAGCTACCATCGTAAGTAAATGGACAGGTATACCAGTAAACAAAATGCTCCAAAGTGATAAAGCACGGATTTTGGGTGTGGAAGATGAAGTCAAAAAAAGTGTTATCGGTCAAGATGAGGCATTAAAAGCAATTTCAAGGGCAATTAAAAGAAATAAAGCAGGTCTTTCAGATCAGAGTCGTCCTATCGGTTCGTTTATGTTTTTAGGACCAACTGGTGTGGGTAAAACTGAGAGTGCAAAAGCTCTTGCGATATTTTTGTTTGATAATGATAAATCTTTGATTCGTTTTGACATGAGTGAGTATATGGAAAAACACGCTGTGAGTCGTTTGGTTGGTGCTCCTCCTGGATATGTAGGATATGATGAGGGCGGACAGTTAACTGAAGCAGTTCGTCGAAAACCTTATAGTGTTATCTTGTTTGATGAAATTGAAAAAGCACATCCTGATGTTTTTAACATTTTACTTCAAGTTTTGGATGATGGACGGTTGACGGACAATAAAGGCGTAACGGTTGATTTTAAAAATACGATTATCATCCTCACTTCAAATATCGCAAGTGATAAAATTATGGCTTTTTCAGAGCCAGAAGAGAGAGATAAAGCAGTTAGAGATGAGTTGAAACTTCATTTCAAACCAGAGTTTCTGAATCGTTTGGATGATATTGTGATTTTTAATCCTCTTGGACTTGAAGAGATTACCTCTATCGTTGATATTATGATTAAATCACTACAAGATAGACTAAGTGAGAGAAGTATCTCATTGACTCTTTCTCAGGATGCAAAAAATCTTATTGGTGAAGTTGGATTTGACCCAGTTTATGGTGCAAGACCACTTAAAAGGGCGATTTATGAGATGATAGAGGATAGAATTGCGGAGATGATTTTGGAAGATAAAATCATTGAAGGCAGTAGTATCACGATAGGCAGAGAAGGAGAATCACTTACCTTTGAGGTTCAGTAATTCCGCTTTGCTCCACTCTACAAGGATGTTTTTATCTGCATCTGTTAAAACCGCTTCATCGTGAAAGCGTAAATAGTTTGGCAATGGCATCATGCCATTGTTGACTGTTTTTATCGTTCTCTCTAATCTTTTTATCTTTATTTTCGGATCGATAGTTTTCCACTCAGAGTAGTTTAGTGCTTTTCGTCCATTATTGACATGACCTATGATATTCCAAGATATTGGAGCGATAGCGCTATAGTTTGGCCATTTTGTCTCATGTGAGTGGCAGTTATAACAACTTCTTTTTAAAATGCTCATGACTTCTTCTGATGCGGTTAGTTTTATGCTGTCATCTATCGGTGGATTTGTTTTATCTGTTGGTATAAATTGTATCGCTACGAGCAAGATAATTAAAATAGTTATAAATTTTTTCAAGTTTGCCCTTAAGTATATTTAATTTGTGTCGATATTATAGATAGAAAACCTTACAAGGAGATGTCATGAAACATAAAAGAACACTTTCAGCAGTTGTAGCACTATCTTTAATCGCTGTTATAAACCTAACAACTCCAGCTTCACAAGATGCAACAAGAGTCCAAGCGATAAATAGTGACCTAATGTGGCTTACTATATCTTCTTTCAAGCAAGTCAATGAGCAAGTGCAAGAGTGCTCCCATAATAGTAATTGCGATAAATAATACTTTCCAATCCATAGTTTTAATTTAGCATGATTCTTCTATAGAGGTGTTAAATTAAAACATGCGATTTAATATATTTCACAACTAAATTTTATTGTTACGATTTTTAGCATTTGGTTACTTTGTGTTAAGTGGAGATGATTCCAACTACGGAATCATCTCAATGATACTCTTATTGATTTGTTATCAACTCTGTTGCAATTGTACCCAATGTGTAAGTTGCTGTTTTATTTACATCAATATTGGTAATTGTAATATTAATATTACCACTGCAATCAGTTTGATAATCAGTTCCACCTCTATTTAGAAGAATGTGTGCATTCTCTGCATTTCCTGTATTAATAGGATAAGCTATAGAAGATTGTCTG
>DQTU01000153.1 GCA_015662615.1 Campylobacterales bacterium
AGCGTGGATTGTGGATCTTAAAGGATTTAATGCTTCATTTGGTGCTACAGCTTTTATGCCAGATGTGAAGGCAAAGGTAGGACCAGCTCCAGGACTTGGAAATGGCGTTGAAGGTGAAAGTAAAGCTGATTTTTCAATCATTCCTACAGTTTCACACTCTAATCATATCAATGAAAACTTATCCTATGGTGTAGGTATGTTTGGTGTTTCAGGCATGGGTGTTGATTATAGAAATGAAGACCCGCAAATGGGTTTGGCAAACATGAGAACCTCTTTACAATATATGCGTTTTGTTCCAAGTATTAGTTACAAGGTTGATGATTGGAGATTAGGTGCAGGACTAAGTATCGCTTATGGGGCATTGAGTATGTCAGCATTTACACCAAATGGTGTACCTCCTGGACAAAATCCAGATCCTACTACAGCGGTACAAAGAGGTGGAGGTCTTAGTGAAGATATCGGTTTTGGTGCACAGTTTGGTGTGGGTTATCATGTGATGCCAGGTTTCACAGTTGGAGCATATTATCAAAGTGAGATCGCAACTGAATATGAAGATGTATTTGACTTTACTACAAATGGTGTTTATGATGATCTGAAGCTTTCTCAACCAGCAGAAGCAGGAATTGGTTTTGGTTATACCTCTAGTTGCGGAGTTTACTCTGCTACAATTGATTATCGTCGTATTATGTGGAGTGATGCTGATGGATATGATGCATTTGGTTGGGATGATCAAGATGTCATTGCACTTGGTGGATCATATAATGTAAATAATGCATTGGTTTTAAGAGCAGGTTATAACTACTCTAAGTCACCATTAAATGACAAGACATTTGAAGCGGCAACAGTTGGTGGAGCTCCATTTGGTGCATTTAATGTAGCGTACTTTAATACCTTAGGTTTTCCAGCCTATTCAGAGTCGCACATAACCGCTGGTTTAGCGTATCAGATAAATCCATCAACTGGAATTGATGTGGCGTATGTTTATGCTCCAAAAGTAACGGAGACAAGTATGCAAGTTCTTGAAGCTTCAAATGAACAAAACTCAGTATCAGTAGCATTGAAATTTACATTTTAAGAAGTTATAGATAGGAGAAAAACTCCTATCTATGTTAAGAAGGCAGGTAAGAGATAAACTCTTATCCTATTTTTACCACTTTCTAATTCTAGAGTGACATGACATACACTGTTTGAGTATTTTTGTGTATGCATACATCGCTTGTTTCTTTTCATCATTATAAAAATCTCTTTGGATATCATCTGCATAGATATTCATTCTATAAGCTTGTTTTTTTGTAAATTTGTATTTGTAAGTCTCTTCTTTTTTTAAATATTTTTCATCACCAGTCAAAGGTGGCTCAAGGTGGATAGATCTATCTTTTAACATTTTAACACCTTTTTCAACGATACGGGCGTCATTATAAAGAAAACCTTTTTGTATGGTTGCCATAGCATTCTCCATGGCGCGCATTGCCTCTATTCTCTCTTTAGAGATCTTTGCCTCACTTGCACCAAGTACGCAACCTAGTATCAACAGCCCTGAAATGATTTTCTTCTTAAATTCTCCTTGCATAATAATATCATATAGTATAACATATTATTTTATAATTATTTCTTATAAAATAATTATTTTTTATTTAGGATGAATAGTGTGAATTTATTTATAAAATAAATGACTTGCATCATTTTTTTATTAAAAATCCTTCCATTACCATGAAGTCAAGATTTGTATCTTTAAAGTCAGTGATGGCATGTTCTGGGGTTAATACCATTGTGCGACCATGCTTGTTAAATGAAGTATTGATAATGACGCCAAATCCTGTTAACGCTTTTACATGTTTTATCAAAGCATAATAATTTGGATTGTCCTGCGAGGAAACAAATTGCACTCTAGCTGTTAGATCAACATGTACAGAACCTGGAATCTTATCTTTGAACTCCTCTTTTAGTTTGAAAGCGGCTGTCATGTGTTTGTTGTCATAAGAGTTTTCAAATAGTCTTTCTCTCTCATCAATCATAATAGAGGGGCAAAAAGG
This sequence comes from Campylobacterales bacterium, assembly GCA_015662615.1. Lineage (GTDB taxonomy): Bacteria > Campylobacterota > Campylobacteria > Campylobacterales > QNZT01 > SZUA-1433. The sequence continues at coordinate 2,034 of DQTU01000153.1, forward strand.
TTGAAATAGAGGTCTGTTTTTGATATCTTTATTGATAATTTGTTGAATGTCTCTGTTTCTCACATCTGCAATAATACTTCGATTTCCAAGTGCTCTTGGACCAAATTCACATCTTCCGTGAAATAGTGCTCCAATTTTGCCCTCAACTATAAATTCTGCAGCTTTAAGATAAGCGTCATCTCCTAAGTCAGCATATTTAAGATTTGCATTTTTTAAAGCTTCCTCTACCTCTTTTTTTGTGTAAGAAGATCCAAAATAGGGCATAGCAGGAAATCTAAAATTCTGAGTGCTATTTTGCTCTTGTTTCATCATCACAGCAGCACCTTGTGCAATGCCGTCATCTCCCATAGCTGGAATGATATAAACATTTTTAAAAAGAGTTTCAAAGATATTCATGTTCATAATTACATTGGCTGTCACTCCTCCTGCTAGACAAATATTTTCTGAAGGGTATCGCTTTTTTGCAACTGTTAAATACTCTAAGGCAATTTTTTCAGTTGATTTTTGTACGGCACTTGATATATCCTCTTTTGAGAGTGAATTAAGGATTTTATCTATATTGTTCTGCTCAAAAATGGTATTTAATTTTTCTACATTAATTTCTATTGAGAGCTTCTCTTTATTAACTTTTACGCTGTTGCAAAGGTCATGATAGAGTTGATTATCATACTTTCCAAAAGCTGCCAAAGCTTCTACTTTTCCTTCATCTGCATTGGGTGTGAAACCTAAAAGATAGGTAAAGATCGAGTAGATATTACCTATAGAAGCGTAGCCGCTATCGGCAAAGTCATATTTTTTCATATTTTCAACATATCGGTTTTTACTACTGCCAATCTCTTTAAAGTTACCATTATCAACTTTATAAAGTTTTGAAAAATATCCATCTCCCTCACCATCAAAAGTAAAAACCAATGCTTGATCAAACTCAGATGAATAATAGGTAGAATAGGCATGTGTGAGGTGGTGTTCATAAAATTTAAGATTTAAACCTGCATTTGGAAATATTTGATTTAAATGTTTTTGTATGATTGCATAAAGTGGAAGTTTTTTCCCACTCAACTGCATTTTTAGATATTCTCTGCCATGTCTGTTAAAAAGAAAAGATTTTAACATGTTGACTTTGCTGCTATTCATCAGCTGTTCTTTTTTCATAACAAACTCTTTAATAAAAAGGTTTTCATTGTTACCTTGTATCATATTTTTAAGTGCGGTTGTCATCTCATAAGAGTATTCATTAAAGATGCGTTTTTCAAATGCCTCTGTGGCAATACCAACATTAAGGTTTTTGATTTTTAGCGGATCTATTTTTTTGTATCGCAACATCTCTTGAAGTGCATCAAGAGGGAAGATAGCATCATGTTTAATTCGTGTTATACGCTCTTGTGACAAGCCATAAAAATCATCTTCAAAGAGTGCAAATATACTTGTGTCATGACCGCCAAAAAAGTTTATCCCAAGTGTTAAAGATGTCATTAGAATTCCTAAGTTCATTGATAGTATTAAGATCGGAATATATTACATTAAATTTAATAAAATATAATCCGATATAATGTATATAAATATTTGGAGTAGAAAACTATGGCACTTATCTCAATTTTGATACCAGCATACAATCATCAAGCTTATGTAGTGCAGACGCTTGAGAGCATTTTAAATGATGGTTTTAAAGATAAAGAGATTGTGATTATTAATGATGGTTCAACAGATCACACAGATGAGATCATAAAAAGGTGGATCGATAAAAATAGTAATAAAATTAAAATCATCTATAAAAGTAGAGAAAACAGGGGATTGACAAAAACACTCAATGAGCTTTTAAGCCTCTCTAGCGGATCTTATTTAGTTGCTTTGGCAAGTGATGATTATCTACTTGATGGCGGGCTTGAAAAACGCTATCAATACCTTATTTTACATCCAGAAAAATATGCGGTTTTTTCGGATTGTATTGTAGTAGATAATGAGAATAAAAAAACACATAACAGCGGTCTGTTTGATCTTAGAAATGCTGATAAAAATCGGCTTTTAACAGATAGTGGTATCAAAAAGGAGTTTATTTCAAATTTTGCGGTTCCAGGTCCCGTACTTATGGTTAGACGTGGTTTTTATACTCAATTTGGCGGATTCAATGAAGAGATGTATATGGAAGATTTTGATCTTTATCTCAAGTTTGCTTCAAAAAGTCTCATAGGGTTTTTAGATGAAAAAGTGAGTGCTTATAGAGTCCATGATACAAATATGAGTTCAGTAAAGAACCAAAATTTTATAAAACTGCTGGAAGATAGTAAAAAAACATTGATGCTGCATTGGAATAATTTTTACGGTTTTAACAAATTTCTTTTACTAAAAGAGATTATCAAATTTACGATTCGTATTCAAGTATGTAAATTTAAAAATCGTTAATTACTTTTATAATCGTTGTAAGATCTTTATCTGATAAACACTCATGCATAGGCAGGCTCAAAACTTCATCATGTATGGACTCTGTAATTGGTAGATGTAAAGATTTAAACTCTTTATAGGCTTCCTGTTTATGAGGTGGTATTGGATAGTGGATCATAGATTGGATACCATTTTTAGATAAGTATGTTTGTAGTTTTTCTCTCTCTGATGTTTTGATAACAAAAAGATGCCATACATGTTGATTGTTCGGCATGATTTGTGGAAGTATGATCTTATGATTTTTGATTCCAGTTAGATAAGCTTTCGCAACTTGGGCTCTTTTTGCATTACTAATGTCTAGATATTTAAGTTTTACCGAAAGCATGGCTGCCTGCATTTCGTCAAGCCGGCTGTTCAATCCTCTGTATTGATTTTCATATTTTTTATGGCTTCCGTAGTTTCTTAAAGCTCTTATTGTTGTTGCTAAATTTTCATCATCTGTTGTGATGGCTCCACCATCTCCTAAAGCACCTAGATTTTTCCCCGGATAAAAACTAAAACCGCATGCATCTCCCAAACTTCCAACTTTTTTTGAAAAATGTGTTGCTCCATGTGCTTGCGCTGCATCTTCTATCACTTTTAAATTGTATTTTTTTGCTATTTGATTGATGGCTGTCATGTTTGCACTTTGACCATAAAGATACACAGCTAAGATTGCTTTTGTTTTTGCTGTGATTTTTTCTTCGATTTTTTTAGGGTCTATATTATAACTGTTTATGTCAGGTTCTACAATGATAGGTGCGAGGTTGTTTTCACTTATCGCTAAAATTGATGCGATATAAGTGTTTGCTGGAACAATCACTTCATCGCCGTCAGCTAGTATGCCCATCTCTTTGTAGGCTCGAAAAATAAGTATAAGTGCATCTAATCCACTTGCAACACCGATTGCATATTTACTATCACAATAAGAAGCAAATGATTTTTCAAATGTCTCTACTTCAGTTCCAAGGATATACCAACCACTCTCAATTACCCTTTTTGATGCTTCTATTAACTCTTCTTGATATTGGTCATTAATTGCTTTCAGATCTAAAAATTTGATCATGAAATATCCCAAACATAACGATCATTAGTTACCGCTCTAGCACCAAAACGCTCTTTTTGATCGATAAGCCCCATGTTTAAAACCCGACCATTCTCTTCATTACTCGTTCCAAAATCAAAATACTTTTTATCTTTACAAGTTTCCCTTATCAAGTGATCGATAAGAAAATCAAGTGCACCGATTTGTCGTCCTTCATTGGAGTTTGCGACATACTGTAAGTGTGTGATTTCAGGATTATCAAATATAATTCCTCCTGCTAAAATTTTATCCTCTTTTTTAGTAAGAAAAAGTCTGATATTTTTAGGAAAAAGTCTATTTAAGTGCTTAATCTCTTCAATTGAATGTACAGGTTCTGAGTCATGCTGCTGTTTTAAAATTTCTTCCAAAAGCGTCCAAAATGAAGCAAAGTCTTGGCTCTCTTCGATTACAAAACCTTCATTTTTTGCTTTTTTGAGACTCCATTTTCTGCCATTTGAATATTTTAATGGTTTTCCAAGATTAACAACTGCTCCTATATCTCGCTGTATCAGCGTTGCATTTTGGATAAATAGGGCATACAGATCTTCTTCTGCAGGCTTCAGATGATGTATGTAAGGTATCGTTTTGTAGATCACTTTTTGAATTTTGCGCTCTATAAGGAAATTTTTGACAGTTTCAAATATTTCAAGCATGATCTCAGCTTTCATATTGTCATTGACAATAAACCCACCATAGGTTAAACCTTGATGTGAATAGAGAATATTATTATTGATATTGGCTGGAAGCAGGGCGATTAATTTACCTTTTGTATCATAAATCAGAAGTGAAAAATCTTTAAAACGATTACCATGATACGCTAAATAATCTCTATGAAAAAAGAAGTGGTAATTTTTGGCATTGGATAAAAAGTCATTCCAACTGTTTTTTAATGACTCATTATATTGTTTAATGGTCATGAAGTGACTTTGGCAAGTTGCAAAAAATCATCATAGTCTCTAATATAATCATTAACACAATAAAAACTATCTGAAAGCACCATTAAAACACAATCTTTTGAAAATTGCTGCATCTCTCCCCAAATCATGTTTTTTTGGAAAATTCCCTTGTTTGGACTATCTAAGAGGATTTTTTGTCTCTGTTTTCCATCATCAAAGACTATCTCACAGCTTCCATGTACCGCTATCAAAACTTGATTTGACTCTTTGTGCGCATGTTCTCCTCGTGAAACTGAAGTATCAACTCCATAAATATAGAAAACTCTTTTAATTTCAAAAGGTATGTTTTTAGTCTCTTCCAAAGCAATAAGTGAGCCGCATTCGCACTCTTCGTCTGACATAACATCATATTCAAAATATTTTATTTTCATTAGGTTCTCTTTTATGGTTATAATATATAATTATCGGTTTTATTTGATAAAAGTTTAATGAAATTGTGTAAGTTAAAGTAGAAGTATGATGGGGAGGGAACCCCATCACATGTATATTATTTTTCTTTACAACTTGAAAAGCTGATATCTGCACCCTCTTTAGTTCCGCCCTCTTTACCATCAGCTCCAAGGGAAATCATATCGATTTCACTATCATCATTGATATAGATATAAGGATTTTTCCATGGATCCAATGGCACAGTTCCATCTAAAAAACCACCATCTGGATAACTTTTATATTTCTCAGGGTCTGGATTTTCTAT
>DQTU01000224.1 GCA_015662615.1 Campylobacterales bacterium
AGTGATACTAGCTACAGGCGCAGGATTTGCAGCTGCGCTGATTTCAACCGTACCACAAGTTTGATTTGTCAATCCATCATTATCCGTAACAAATAGACAAACTTCATGAGTTCCAGCTGTAAGTGTATCTCCTACTTGCGCATCCTGACCATCTACCGTCCATTTACGATTAGTTACACTGCCGCCACTATTGTTATCATGACTACCGCCATCTGACAATGTAAAACTATCAGTTGTAACACTTTGACCCGCTGTCAAACCTAAAATCAAAGCTGTCGGCGCAGGTGTTCCACAACACTCACTTTCACAACCTGTACTAAATATTACTGCAGCCGCAGTCAATAAAACTAAAGAATATTTTATCATTTTTAACACTCCATAAATCAAATTTATATCATTATATTGTTTTATTAATTAATTTAACTTTTAAAAAATGTTTTTTGCTCTATTTTATTAAAATAATTTAATTTTCTAAGTACCACATGAAGGCATACATCAAGCCTGGAGTTTTAGCAATGGACGCATCAAAGATAAAAGATTTAGCTTGATTTACAGGAATAAAAACAACTTCTATCTCTTCATCATCAACACCTCCACCATCATTTACTTTCATGCTTTCATCAATTTTTGCAAAAAATAGTGTCTGTTGTCCACCAGCAAAACCAACAGCAGTATAAAATGAAGTAATCTTTTCGATATTCTCCTGTGGAACATCATATCCACACTCTTCGAAAATCTCTTCTTTTGTAATCTGTTTTAATGATTTATCTTTATCTACAAGACCTGCACAAAGCTCAATTGTCATGCCATCATCATTTTTGAGATAAACAGCTGGTCTAAACTGTTTGACAAGAACAAAAGCATCTTTTTCAGTATGGTAGATCAAAACTGCAACACTATCATGCGTATCAACTACTTCCCATTCTCTTATTTTTCCATCTTTTTCAAAAATTAGTTTCTGAGGTTTTACAAACTTTGGATCTTCGAGAGGTTCCATTTTAAGAATTTTTATCATTTTACAAGTAACCATGAAGCAAGTCCTAGAAAGCTAAAAAACCCAACCACATCCGTAACCGTTGTCAAAAGCACCGTACTCCCCACAGCAGGATCAACATGAAATCTTTTTAGCGCTAACGGGATAACTGCTCCAAAAAAACCAGCAGCAAATAGGTTTATAACCATAGAAGCAGCGATGATAACGCCCAGCAGCTGTTCTCCAAACCAAAAATAAGAGATAAAACCTAAGATTACGGCAAATATCAAACCATTTGCTAGTGAAAGCATCACCTCTTTTTTGATCGTCTCTTTAGCATTTTCAAGTTCAATTTCACCAAGAGCAAGTCGGCGTACCGTAACGGTTAGAGTTTGTGTGCCAGCATTTCCACCCATGGAAGACACAATGGGCATGAGTATCGCTAAAGCCACAAAGGATTGAATGGTCTCATCAAACATTTGAATGACTAGGGAAGCGGCAATGGCAGTTAAAAGATTTAAAAACAACCAAGACCCTCTCTTTCTACCCGCTTGGAAAAAATTCTCTTCCTCTTCTGCTTCGTCATCAACTCCAGCCAAGTTATAGATTTGCTCCGTCGCACTCTCTTGCATGACATCATAAATATCATCAGAGGTAATCCGACCTATCAGCTCTCCTTGATGATTGACCACAGGAACAACAGAGAGATCATGCTCTTTAAAAAGCGTTGCTAAATCTTCGAGCTTATCATCATCACGTGCATATCTTGGTTTATAATGTTCTTCGTTCTCTAAAAGTACCTCTTGATAAGTTTTTTTAAAATCAAAAGTCAAAATATCTTCTAACGAAATCGCAAATATTAACTTTTCAAAGGCGCCTGTTATAAAAACTTGGTGGACGTTGTTAAGCTCCCCTTTTTTTTTATCCTCTTTAAGTCTATTGATAGAGTCTTGTATCACCTCTTCATAATTAGCAGAAAAAAGCTCCGTCTGCATGATAGCCCCTGCACTATCTTCATCATACTTTCTAAGTTTTTTAATCTCTTCTTGATCTTCCTCATCAAGGGCTGCCAAAATCTCATCCGCTTTATCGCTGTCAATATCTTCAATATCTTGCAAAAGATCCGTTGCATCATCACTATCTAACTCTTCAACCACTTCAACAAGGTCATTTTTAGGAAGATACTCAATAAAATCTTTGAGATATTTTTCAGGAAGTTCTAGGGCAATATCACCTAGATGTTCATTCGGGATTTTTTGTAAAAAATCATTAAAAACAGTTTCATCTTCTTTGGCAATTTTCTTTAAGCTTCTAGCAACTTCACTATCAGAGTGGTGTGCATGTTCGGGATCTGTTAAAAACTCTTCGATGAGCTCTATATGGTATTCTAAATCTTTCTCTTTAGGCACCTAAACCTCCTCTAATAATTGCTCTATTTTACCTTTATACTCTTTAACTATTTTTAAAAACTCCTGTTTTTTACTCCCTTTAAGTCCGCCGCTAAAGGTTATTTTATGTTCTGGATTTATCCACTTGTTATTACGACTCAAACCAAAATGAAGATGAGAACCCGTACTTTTTCCAGTGCTGCCCATATAACCTATAACGGTTCCCTTTTTTACATTTGAGCGTCTAACACTATTTTTATAACGGCTTAAATGCGCATAAAGCGTTTTGTATCCATCTTTATGTCTTATAACAATTGTTTTCCCATATCCACCTTTAGTCCCCATAAATATAACTTTACCATCAAATGCCGCCTTGATAGGAGTACCAGTAGGACCAGCATAGTCAATACCATGATGTGCACGATATCTTTTCAAAATCGGATGCCATCTTTTTTTGGTAAATCGTGAAGAGATACGCCTATATTTACAAGGCTGCATAAAAGAAGTTTTATCCGTTGTTTTTGCCTTATCATCGTAATAGTTACCATCTTTTGCTAAGAAAAGATAGTGTTTTTTAGATCTATTTTTTATCATAGCTGCCTCTATCGTTTGTGTGCCATAAAATTTTCCCATACGCTTTTTCTGCGTATAAAAAATCACTATTTCATCATCAAGTTTGAGTTTTCTAAAATCAAAACTCTTCTTAAAAATCTGTTCAAGCTCAACTGAGAGTTGAAAATTCCCTGTCTTTGCAACGATATCATTTGAGAGTACATCATTCAACTTCAAAACCAACTTCTTCTTTTGGCTCTGATATAAAATAGGCTCCACACTCATAGAGTACGTTTGATTACTATCTCTAAAAATATGAAGCTGTAACTCTTCATTTAACGGAATTAAAGCCTGTTTTATCTCATAATCATCATCTCTTAGTATATGGCATATCGTAGAAGAGCGAATATCAGAAGAGAGTTTTTCATCTTCACCATCCATCTCATAATAGAGTTTTAAAGGCAAC
>DQTU01000051.1 GCA_015662615.1 Campylobacterales bacterium
CGTGCAGGTTTTGTCAGAAGAAGAGCAGTATAATTTTTACAAAGTAGAAAAGATTCCTTTTGGATTGGGGTTTACGGATGAGGATTTAGAACAAGACCCTCTTAGTTTTTCTGGTGGGTATCAGATACGGATAAATCTTGCAAAACTTTTAGCTACTGAACCTGATATGCTGCTACTTGATGAACCTACCAACTATCTCGATATTCTCTCTTTACGATGGTTAAAAAACTTCATTCGAACTTTTAAAGGTGAAGTGATACTTATAACCCATGACCGTGAATTTATGGATAGTGTGACTACACATACGATGGGAATTCAGCGTAAAGCTCTGTTTATCATTGAGGGTGGCACGAAAAAATATTATGATACTTTGGCTCTGAGTGATGAAACTTACGAAAAAACTCGACAAAATCAAGAGAAAAAACGTAAAGAGTTAGAGGAGTTTGTCGCACGAAATAAAGCAAGAGCATCAACCGCAGCACTTGCACAGTCAAAACAAAAAGCTTTAGATAAGATGGAGGAGATGGAGAGTTTAGAGAGTGAATCAAGTTTATCTTTTAACTTCAATTATAAAAAGACTCCTGCAAAAGTGACTCTAAAAGCGGAAGATTTAGGTTTTGGATATAAAGAAGATGAACCTCTGTTTGAAAACCTTTCCTTTGCTTTGGAAAATGGAAAATGTTTAGCGATTATCGGAAAAAATGGTAAGGGTAAATCAACATTACTTAACTACATCGCAAGAGAACTTCCTCAACAACATGGCGAGATAACCTTACATCCATCAACTTCTATGGCGCATTTTGGGCAGACAAATATCGAAAGACTAAATGTGAAAAGTACCATTGTTGAGGAGATAAACTCTGTTGTTAAAAGTATGAGTATATCACAAATAAGAGCCATATGTGGAACCATGATGTTTTCAGGAGATTTGGCTGATAAAAAGATAGAAATTCTCTCAGGAGGAGAGCGAAGTCGAGTCATGCTTGGGAAAATTATCGCTACACCTGCGAATTTACTTCTTCTTGATGAGCCGACAAATCATCTTGATATACAGTCAATAGATGCACTTTGTGAAGCTATCGAAACATTTGAGGGAGCGACTATCATGGTTACTCACTCTGAAATGCTTTTGAGACGATTGGCTGATGCTCTTGTTATATTTCATAAGGGTGGTGCAACTTATTTTGATGGAAATTATGATGACTTTTTGGAAAAAATAGGTTGGGAGGAGGAAGTTGCAGATGTTCCCTCTGTAAAAAAAGAGAAACCTAAAATGAATCAAAAAGAGCAGAAAAAACTACGCTCTAAACTTATCCAATCACGAAGTAAAGAGTCAGCACCTCATAAAAAAGAGCTACATCATTGTGAAGAGAAAATCATGGAGCTTGAAGAGCAGATGAGTGTGGAAAATGAAAAGTTGCAAGAAGCTTCAAATGCGGGGGATAATTCAGCAATTATTGAATTATCTCAAAAAGTTTCAAAAATAAATAGTGAGATAGATGTGCTGTTTGAAAGGCTTGAAATGAGTAGTGAGGTCTTGGATGATATTTTGGCAAAATATGAAGAGAAGTTAAAAGAGATTTCCTAAAACTTTACTTATATATTTAAAACAGCTTTGTTCGATAGGTACATTTTTAACCAATATTTGATAAAGTAAATAGAATAATTCTATAAGGTAATAAAAATGAAATGGAAAAACAGACGGCAGAGTCAAAATGTAGATGATAGACGAAGTGCAAGTGGCGGAGGTGGAGGTTTTCAAATGCCTTCTTTGCAGACACTATTTTTTATATTTCCGCTTATTAAGCCGTTACTAAAAAGCAAGCTTGGTTTGGTTGTTGTTGGGCTTGGCGCTGTTGCTTATATGAGTGGGTTTAATCCGCTTTCTATTGTAGGTAAAAGTACAGGGTTTGTTGAAGTAAAAGATCAAAAGGCAGATGATGAAACAGCTGCTTTTGTTGCTACGGTACTAGCTGATACTGAAGAGGTGTGGAGTAGAATTTTTGCAGAAGCCGGCTATAAATACAAAGAGCCAAAATTGGTACTTTATCGTGGAGAGACAAGAACTGGGTGCGGAAAAGCAAATTCACAAGTCGGACCTTTTTACTGTCCTGCTGACCAAACGGTTTATTTAGATCTTGGTTTTTTTGATGAGCTTAGACAAAAGTTTGGAGCTTCAGGAGATTTTGCACAAGCGTATATTTTAGCACATGAAGTAGGGCATCATATTCAAAATCTTCAAGGGACACTTGAAGAGGTAGAAAAGGCAAAACACTCATATGGAAAAACTGGTTCAAATAAGCTTCAAGTAAAAGTTGAACTTCAAGCGGATTGTTATGCAGGAATTTGGACAAATCAAGCACATAAACTATTTGGTATGTTAGAGCCTGGTGATATTGATGAAGCGTTTAATGCTGCAAACTCTATCGGTGATGATAGACTTCAAAAACAAGCAACAGGTTATATTCAGCCAGATGCATTTACACATGGAAGTTCAAAACAGCGTATGATATGGTTCAAGCGTGGTCTTCAAGGTGGAAAATTAAGCGATTGTCAAACTTTTAGATAATTGGTTCAAGCCTGCTATATCAGCAGGCTTACCACAATGTACCTCGCTCCCTTTGCTATAAAAACTACCACTACAAACTTCTTCAAATTATACTTTAGAACACCCGCTACAAATGTAATAGGGTCTCCAATGATCGGCATCCATGAGAGCAGTAAAGAGAAGGCTCCATATTTTTCAAATGTAGTTGTTGCACTTTTGAGTTGTTTTGGGTTTAAATACTTTTTATCTGTTAAAAAATCAACACCTTTATACCCTAAAAAATAGTTGACAATAGAACCTAGTGTATTTCCAATAGTAGCAAAAAGGATAAGTAAAAAAGGATTGTATCCAAGAGATAAATCATAAAGTAGAAGTGCTTCGCTTCCCATCGGCAACAGAGTGGCTGATAGGAGTGAAACACCAAATAGTGTGAGATAAACCAAGAGTTATACGACTAGATAAGCTCTTATATCATCTTCATTTGCGATATCTTTGTCATATTTTACAACGATGATACCCTCAGTTTCATTTGCATAGTGTTCAACTATACCTTCCATGTTTGTACTCAAAGTCAATACTTTTTCTCTTGAATATTTGTCAAACTCCATATAAACATTTCCTCTGTGTCCTGGGTTTCTTAGCTTACTTATCCACCAAAACCAAGCTACACAAAGCACTAAAACAAAGAGTGTTAAAACTCCTCGTGAGTAACTATGAAGTATCCAACCGCCTATTACGCC
>DQTU01000016.1 GCA_015662615.1 Campylobacterales bacterium
GTTTTAAGTCTTGCACGAAATAGAGATTTTCAAGCTGCACTTAGAACAAATAGCAAAGAGTTAGCACTTCAAGCTGGTCAAGAATTGTTACAAAGTTTTAAAGACAATAGTGATTTTAAAAATGTAAAAATTCATATACATACGGCAGATGCTAAAAGTTTTTTGCGGGTATGGAAACCTGAGACAAATGGCGATGATTTAAGTAGTTTTAGACATACGATAAACCATGTTATAAAAACAAAAAAACCACTCTCAGCTATCGAGGTTGGAAGAGCAGGGTTAACATTTAGAGGATTATCTCCTATATTTGACGGTGAGAATTATCTTGGGTCTATCGAGTTTATGATGGGATTTTCTAGTATTGGTAGTGGAGCAGAAAAAGCCCTTGGTGTTAAAGCAATTTTAGTGATGAATCAAAATCAATTAGAAACTGCTAAAAAACTAAAAGATAATCAAAAAATTGGTGATTTTATAGTTGCACAAAAAAATGTTGATAGCTTGCTTTTAAAAGATATGCTTAAATTAGACAATTTATTTGGAGAAGAGTATAGTGTATTAGGTGAGAATTTTTTGATAACTAAAATTGAATTAAAAGATTTTAAAGATAATTTAGTTGGTTATTTAGTTGTTGGAGAGCATTTAGAATCGGTACAAACTTTAATTGATAGTGCAAAAGATACAACTAAAAATCAACTTTTATTTATGCTGTTAAGCGACTTGTTAATTATGTTTACTTTGACTTGGATTGTTTATGTTGCAGTAAAAAAACCACTTAAAGATATGATAGATACTACAAAAGAGTTATCTTCTGGTGAGGCGGACTTAACTAAAAGACTTGAGACTACTTCTGGAGATGAGATAGCCCAGACAAATGGCTGGATTAATTCATTTATCGAGAGGATTCAAACTACTTTAACAGATGTAAAATCAACAAGCAAAAAAAGTTCTGAAGTTACAAAAGAGTTTTCAAATATCTCAAGTCAAATCATGGAGAGAGTAACCCATAGTGCTAAAACTTTAGAAGAGTTAAATGATAGCGGCAGAGATATTCACGGGACTATCAATGCTTCTTTGGAATTTACAAAAAATGCAGAACAGACCATCGAGCAGACAAAAGAGAACCTAAACCAAACGAAAGATATTTTAGAAGAGCTGGTTTCAAAAGTAGAGACAAATGCACATAAAGAGTTAGAGCTTTCAGATAAGCTAAATGCTCTAACTGAAGATGCAAATCAAGCTAAAGAAGTTTTAACTGTCATAAGTGACATAGCAGACCAAACAAATCTTTTAGCACTAAATGCAGCAATAGAAGCAGCAAGGGCTGGAGAACATGGACGAGGGTTTGCTGTGGTTGCTGATGAGGTAAGAAAGTTAGCAGAGAGAACACAAAAATCACTCGCTGAGATAAATGCCACGATAGGGGTAATTGTACAAGCTATCATGGATGCAAGCGGCGAGATGAATCATAACTCTGAAAATACACAAGAGTTGATTTCTCTGTCTGCAAAAGCACAAGAGTTTATGGATGCATCTTATGAAAAGATGGATGAGAGTATCGAAGCAGTAAGTGAAACTTCAAAATCATCAAATCAAGTATCAAAAAGTGTAGAGGGGATGTTGACTAGAATTTCTGAGGTTCATAAGTCTGGAGAAGAGAATGTAAAGAATGTTAAAAACATGGAGAAATCTTTAAATGAACTACAATCTGCTTCACATGAGATGAATGAAAAGTTGGAGAGTTTTAGAACTTAATATCAATAATATTTATATCTGACATGCTATAATTGTATAACAAAATATAATTATTAGGCATGTTATGAAGCTACGACTTCTTCGTTTGGTACTGTTTGTGATATTACTTGGCTTGGTATCATCAATCGTATTTTTTTCTTTAAAAAATGAAAAAGATGAGATAAAAAAAGTAGCAGATGTTGTAACAAACTATTTTGACAAATCTCTTCAGTATGAAAAAGTAAACCTTCTCTCTCTAGCATTAGCACTTTCTGAAAATTGTGAACTTAAAAATGCCATCAATTCCGATGATGAAGAGATTGGGCATGAAATACTCTCTAAACTCAGCCTAAAATTTAAAAAATATACAAACATGCAAGATATGAAGATTCAGGTCGTAACAAGTGACCATTTTTTATTTGCTAGGAGTTGGGAGAGTGGTTTTAGTGGTGTTCCTCTTTGGTGGTTTAGAGATGATATGGATGATATTATCAAAACCCAAGAACCTAAATCGGGTATTGAGTTAGGGATGATGCTTACACTCAGATCTACTGTTCCTATTTGGATTGGCAAGGAAGTGATTGGGTATATTGAGAGTATTAAGCTTTTGGATGAATTGGCAAACAGTTTAAGAACAAATGGTATAGAGCTTTTTGTTTTAATGAATCAGGAGTATTTACAAGAGGCATCATTGATGCGAGAA
>DQTU01000116.1 GCA_015662615.1 Campylobacterales bacterium
AATGTACTTGGTTTCTCTGTTACACTGTTCCAAGATGGAGCAGAAACAGCACCAACAGCTTCGGCTTTCACTTGTTCCAACGTTTTACCTTCCAATTTTTGTGAATTTATAGCACTCTCTGTTTTTTTTAAAAAATCTTGACTCTTCATATCAAATTCATTTGTAGTTATATAATCATTACTTTTGAAAATAACTCCACCTGCTTCACCTGTTACTGCGACTAAATATTTATAAGTTCCTCCCACCTGTTTAGTTTGGTAGAGTTTGTTTACTACGCCCCAATCTGCCAATCGTTTTACACCATTGTCATCATAAATTAGTGCGATTGCAAAAATATATTTTTCAAGATTTAAATCATACGGAACCAAACAACTAAAATATGCTTGATTATTTTCGTCATATCCTGCGTGAGATATAGGCAACTCCGTTAAAATATCCTCAGCCACATCACTATAAAATAAATCCAAACCTTCTAGCTTTGCCGATAACTCAGCATTCTCTAGTGTATCTGAACCTATTAGCACAAAAAATTGTATATGTGCCAAAAGATTATCAAGATACAACTTCTCTCCGAAACTAGTCGGATTTCCACTTAAATTTGCCAAAATATCACTCCTTTATTTATTGTTTTTGTTTTTATTCTTTTTCTGTAAAAATTCTTTGGAATCTCTTGAACCATAGAACTTTTCAGTTCATCTTTTTCAAAAATATCTTTTTTATAAAAGTTTTGAGGCACTATCTGAACCATAGAACTTTTCAGTTCATCTTTTTCAAAAATATCTTTTTTATAAAAGTTTTGAGGCACTATCTGAACCATAGAACTTTTCAAGCTATTTTTCTCTACTATCTCAACGCTAATATCCAAAAAATCCAAGATACTCTTCACATTTTTATATTTTTCAATCCCATAAAAAAAATTCAAGATAGTTCTCTTATCAAAACTCCTATCTTGTTTTATCTTTAGCTTAAATCTATAAGGAGTTCCACTATAATAGAACCACTCCTCCACCTCTGCATCAATTGATAGAACCTCAAACATCTTCTCAATAGCCCAAATAGTGCCTTTTTTCCGATGTACCAAAACCCAAAGACCAAGAAGCTTTCGTTTCTCATCTTCACTCAAGTTCTGCTCCAAAAAATAAATATCATTTTCCGTTGCATATGCCAAGTGGTCTAGGTACTCTATAGGTGCCAAGTTTGGTAAAAAAAGAGATGGTATCTTCTGTAGCTCTTTGCCAAGTCTATCTATCCACATACCATTAGCTACATCATGTGCATGTAACTCTTTCTCATAGTACCCTTTTGGAAGTAGAGAGGTAGGTTTATAACTGTTCATAATAGACCTCTGGAGTTATATTTATGGTGTTCATAATAGCTATAGACTCTCTATCCACTATAATCTCAAAAGGCTCTATAATATCAACCTTTTTCACTCCATCAACTCGAAGAAAATCATTAATTTCACTTTTTGTAATATCAACTCCAATCTTTTTAAGAGATTTCAAACCAAGATTTAAATTTTC
This sequence comes from Campylobacterales bacterium, assembly GCA_015662615.1. GTDB lineage: Bacteria > Campylobacterota > Campylobacteria > Campylobacterales > QNZT01 > SZUA-1433. Next base: position 1,524 of record DQTU01000116.1, read on the forward strand.
TAATGCTTTGGAGTAGACTTCACTCAAATTACGATTTGGGAAAATATGCAAAGTGGCAACAATATCAAAATTAATCTTTTTTGCTTTTATTACTTTTATTCTATCAGTCAGGGGTCTAATGTCTGTACTATTTAGAGCTTTACTTACTCTATCTATAGCAGTATCATCTATATCAGAGGGAACAAATAGAATCACTTTTACAGTACAAAAATCAGCAAAAAGGTCAATAAGAGAATCGTAAACTTCACTCTCATTTTTATTTGCAAAAGAATTAATATAAGTAGATATAGGATGTACATCATTAAAGACATTGACATCTAATATCCTCGCATCAGCAGAATAAGTGTAACTTCTGTAAGTCATCTCTGCCCCAGCTGTAGATTTATCAGCCATACTGATTAAAATCCTACCTCTAAGGCTCTCATCATTTTCAACCTCTGCACCATATCTAAATATATCAGTAGCTTCAATGTTCCCAACATAAGGTAAAGGTGTTTGAAGAGTAGTAAGAGAAACTTCGGATGTAGATACAAACTCTTGAAGCTCAACTTTGCCTGTTTGTACTTCAATTGATGGTTCAAATATCATATCATCTAGTAATACTCCTGCTTTAACTCCACCATCATCTACTAAAATAGAATCTTTTGGAATCAGAACAGAATAAGAGAGTGGGGCAGTCAACTCAAAACGATAATCTGCCGTAGGTTTTGCACCCTGTAGTCTTTCTACATCATAGAAATCAGCATAATAATCAAGATTGGTTCCTGTTGCAGTAGCAAGAAAAAAAGCTTTGGAAAGCTCATTAAACTCTGCCCTAAGATGCATCTCTCTATAAGCAGATGCTTCCTTTTCTATCATCAGAACATCACCCTCGCTAGGCTTATAGTTGGGTAAAATTGTTTGAACATCAGAGAGTTGAGCAGTCAAAACATTTTCATAACTATAAGTTTTTAAAACATCCAGTATCATCTTGTCTCCAATTCTAAATTCATTTTTACTCGACCATCACCCTGCACATCAAAAGTCACTTTTCGACAGCGAACCCTATCTATATAGCGATTGATTGCCACAAAAGTGTATCTTGCAGCTAACAATCGCC
>DQTU01000062.1 GCA_015662615.1 Campylobacterales bacterium
CTTGGCAGGAAATTTATAACTCTATATCAGCGACAAAAGTCTCTTTTCTTCCAAAAACAGTAGGTCTGCATGGTTCAAAAGCACTTTGGAAAAAACAGTTAGATAGTGAAGTTTATTGGGAGGCTGTAGAAGTGTTTTTAAAAAAGTTTAAAAGCCCTAAAATTTAGGGCTTTTAATATGCGGTTATGGTTGTGTCCACACTTTGCAATCAGTTGCTGCTGCATCTGAACAATCATAACTATTAAATGCTCTTACTTCAAATCGATATTTAGCTGTCATATCAAGATCGTCAATCGCTATTGTTACATTTGTCTCATCTGCTCCAACTGTTGCAATATGATTACCATTTCTAAAGATACGAAAGTCATCTTCATTATCTGAGTTATCAACCCAAGTCAAATAAAAATTTGTAGCATCAACGGTAACATTTAACTCTGTTGGTGCCACTGGTTTTGATCCAGCTACTTCACAAATTTTTATTGTTACAGTTTTTACTTCACTAGTGTTGGTCTCATCACTTGCAGTAAATGTAAAAGTATCTACCCCTGTAAATCCTGCCACGGGAGCATATACAAATTGTCCAGTAGTTACATTTAAATCTATCGTGCCTGTCGAACTATCTACAATAGCATATGTCAATGCATCTCCATCAGCATCATAGGCACAAAGTTGTCCTGTAAGATTCGTATCTTCATATGTACAATATGTTTTAGATTGAGCTACAGGAACGCTGTTTACATTAGGATCCATAGTTGTGGTTACCTCTGCTGTAGTTGATTCACCCACACTATTAAATGCTACTATTTTAAAAGTATATTCCTCTCCTGCATTAAGACCACTAATTGTTGTACATTTACAATTTGCAGAAACTATTTTAATTAATTCATCAGCTTGATTATAAATTCTAAATCCACTCTCATTATCTGCATTGTCTTCCCATTTGAGTTTCACACATGTTTTATTTTGCGCAACTACTTCTAAGTTTGTGGGCGCAGCAGGTGCAACAGTCGCTGCTAATGTTGTTGCCGTAACAGAATTACTAAAATCTGAACAACCTGCAGTATTTTTAGCTTTTATTGTAAACTCATATGATTCTCCCTCATTAAGTCCACTAATCCATACTGATTGTTGATTTTCACCAACACATTTTACCACTACTCCATCTTTATAAATGACAAATCCACTTTCATTATCTGAAGTATCAATCCAAGTTAACTGTATACTTGTAAGAGTAGAATCATTTACGGCTAAGTCTGTTGGTGCACTTGGTTTTAGCATAGACACATCTTGTTCTTGAACAATAATAGTAATTACCTCTGTATCATTAGCATCATGTTCATCTGTTGCTGTGAAATTAAAAGTATATGTACCTACAAATCCTTCTGCCGGTGAATAGTTAAAAGCCCCACTACTTGCATTTAAATCTATACTACCTTTTGTTATATTTAAATCACTAATAGCATATGTTAATACATCGCTATCCTTATCTGTTGCAATAAGTTGCGCTGTAAGGTTAGTATCTTTATTGGTGCAAAATGTTTTAGCACAGGCTACTGGTGCATTATTTACACCAATATGCCTTGTTTCTAATGGACTAAAAGATTGACTAGAAGACTGCTGAACCACCTGATTCTCTTGTGGAATACTTGCAGTAGAATCGCTACCGCATCCTGCTAAAAAAAGCAAGCCTGATGTTAAAATTGAAAGTGTAATTTGTTTATTCATGATAAAACTCCTTGATATGTTTTCTTTCGTGAAGCTATGATCGCCTTCAATTTAAATATTTTTAATAGCATTATGGAGTATAAATGTATAAAAATAAAGTATATTTTAAATACATTTTATGTTTCGACAATATACTTGATTAATGGAGTTTTTTAATAAATATGTATATTTTTTAATATGTGTTACTTTTTGTGTCAATTAAGGTTTTTACCTACTATTTGAAAGGATTTTAAGCATTAATCGATGTGAACTAAATTGTAAATCATAAAATCACCAATGAGTTTTGTCGCTTCTTAAACACTGATAGAACAGAGGTTTTAGCAAATAGTTCAAAATTTCTCACACATAATAATGAAGAGTAAAATCATGAGATAGTTATGACACTGATGAGTGGAAAAACTTGGTCGGGAGAGATAGAGTTAAAGACCGATACACTCTCAACAACATGGATAGATGCGGTGATACAACCAAACTTTGACACACATTTTAAGATCACAGATTTTTCCTATATCGCACATGATATCACTGACAAAAAAGTACTTGAACGACTCTCTATCACAGATCAGTTAACAGGTCTTTATAACCGTCGTCATTTTAACCATATCTTTTCTCAAGAGTTTAGCATAGCCAAACGAGAACAAAAGTCTGTGATTTTTGTTATTCTTGATATCGATTTTTTCAAAAACTATAATGATTTTTATGGTCATCCTGCAGGAGATCGCACCCTTGCACAAGTCTCATCAACACTATCCCTTGCCTTGAAGCGTGCAAATGATTATATCTTTAGACTTGGTGGTGAAGAGTTCGGAATACTATTTAGTGGTGCAGATATTGAAAAAACAGATTATTTTTTAAATCTGCTGAAACAATCTATCGAAAACTTACATATTGAACATGAAAAAAATGAGGTAAGCTCTTTTCTTACCATCTCTGTAGGTGCGTATTTTCTTGAACCAAATGATATTGTAACACTCGAAGAGTTCTACCAAAAAGCTGATGATGCACTATATGAAGCAAAACAGAAACGAAATGATGTAGTGATAAAATCAATTGCTGAGAATCTAATAGATACACCATCTTTACCACCATTACAAATAGAAGAAAAAGAGGAAGAAACGGAACCTGTATAAACTTTAGGGTAAAATTTCAAATATGAAAGAAGCCCTTAAAAAATCTCTGTTATCTCTTATCTCCGTTATCCCCATGATTATTGCTGTCATAGCTCTTGTGGGACTTTTTCAAACTTATATTACACCTGATAAATTCTCTTTTTTATTTGGCAAAAGCCCTTTTCTTGATACCCTATCTGGAACTCTTATCGGAGCCATATCAGTAGGTCATGGCATGATTAGTTATGTGGTCGCTGAGGGTTTTTTACAACAGGGCATTTCACACTTCGGAGCTGGGGCTTTTATACTTGCTTGGGTAACTCTTGGATTTATCCAACTTCCAGCAGAAGCAAGTGTTTTTGGCGTTCGATTTACCATCTATCGAAATATTTTGACACTCATTAGCACTATTTTAGTGGCTTATTTCACAGTGATTACGGTTGGGATTTTATCATGAAGTTTAAAGGGATAAAGTTTCTCATTTTTGTCATTATCTGTTATGTTATATTACTTGTTGTGGATAATTCCAATGCCTTGTTAGCACTCCAAGAAAGTGCTAATATTATCAAAAAGATTGCTCCTATATTTGTACTGATCATCATCTTAACTGCCCTCATAAATTACTTTGTAAAACCAAAACAGATTATGAGACACTTTGGAAAAGATAGCGGTGCTAAAGGCGTATTTTATGCAATACTTGGAGGAATTTTCAGCCATGGACCGATGTATGCATGGTATGGAATGCTTGAAGATATGCGTTCACATGGATTAAAAGATAGTTTGATTGCTACTTTTTTATACTCTAGAGCTATTAAATTACCCCTTTTACCATTTATGATAGATTTATTTGGTTGGTTATTTACAATTGTTATGATAACTTATATTTTAATCGCTTCAATACTTCAAGGGATAATTATAAGTCAGCACTCAAAAATGAGCTGATTGCACACTCGATACGTTTTTTCAAATCCTTAGCCTCTAAATCTTTATAATCTATCTGAATATCATAAACTGATGTTTTACCAATCTTAAAATTCATATAGATATATCCTGCATAAAGTTTACTCTTTTTCGTCTTTTTACCTGGATCTTTTTTGTCATTTTCATAAACAGAATAATCAATAATAAGCGCATTATCACTTGGTTTGGAAACAACTCCAATAACCTCTTTTAGCATTTTATCTACATCTTCAACACTCAAATACTTTCCAAGCTGGCTTTTCATATATTTTGAAAACCTAATTTCTGAATCAAGTTCATAGTTTCCACTTTTCAAAGCTTTTATTGCCTCAGACATCTGCTCTGGTTTTCGAATAGTCTCAAAAGTTGTTGCCTCTTTTTGACATGCTAATCTACTACTTTTAGGGTCAATTTCACTCATACTCAACCATGCGATATAAGCAAACAACACAATTATCAAACTATAAAAATATTTAAACATAACTACTCCTTAAAACAATTATCAAATATAACATTAAAATAATTAATTTAAATGCCGATGTACTAAATACATGGAAAAAATTTAGGAGCCCCATTCGATGAAAAACATGACAATTAAAAACAAACTACTCTTTTTGAGTGTTACAGTTTTGGTAGTTATCTTTGCTTATGCCGCAAAGATATCTTATGATTCATACTATACTTATGCAAATGATAAAAAAACACAAAAACTTATAGAAGTCTCTATAAAGATGAGTGCTCTCTTACATGAGCTTCAAAAAGAGAGAGGTGCGAGTGCTGGATTTTTAAGCTCAAATGGTACAAAATTTGGCGATATTCTTCCTAAGCAACAAAAAGATACAGATGTTAAAATCCAAGAGTTAAAAACATATTGTACTACCTGCGATGGAGAATACTCCTCTTTGATAAAAGGTAAATTTGATTTAGACTCTGTAAAACAGATGAGAGAGAGGGTAAATTCACTTAGCATCTCTACAAAAGAGGAGGTTGCCTTTTATACCGCTTTAAATAAACAGATTATAGATACTATCTCTGTTTTATCTACTACACCTGAAGATAGAGAGATGAGAACTAGTTTTAATAGCTTTATTATTTTTATCTCTGCAAAAGAGCGTGCTGGTATCGAGAGAGCAGTACTCTCAGGTGTTTTCGCAAAAGATACATATTCTCGTGCTGTTTATGGAAAATTTAAATCATTGGCTTCTGAACAAAATACTCTCTTAAACCTTTTCAATACAGTAGCGGATGATAAAACTAAATCACTCTATAAAGAGGTTTTAAAAGACCCTTCATTTGCAGAAGTAGAGCGGATGCGTAATGTAGCAAGTTCAAAACAGAGTGGCTTTGGTATCGACGCTACTTACTGGTTTAAAACCATAACAAAAAAGATAAACAAACTCAAAGAGCTTGAAGATGCGATGGCTAAAAGTATTACAACTAAAGCCGCAGATAAAACAACAACAGCTATGATGCTTCAAATTTTTATTTTATTGGCTTCTTTAACTATTTTTTTAGCAATAATCCTTATAACAAGAAGCATAACACGCTCCATCTCAGCCTCTATCGATAAATTTTCTGTTTTAATCAGCAGAGTCAGTGAAGGCAACTTATCAAATATAAAACTTGAAGGCATGGGAAATGACGAGATGGGTGAAGTTGCAAAGATGCTTCAATCACTTGTAGTAACTTTCTCTACGCTGATAGAAAGAATCAACACTTCTGTCTCTTTAGCATCAAAGGGAGATTTTTCTTATGATTTAAGTCGTGATGGCATGAAAGGAGATTTTTCCAAAGCGATAGAGATGGTGGGAAGTGGTATAGATGCCATGCAAGATGCACATCAAAAGCAACAAATTATAAGCTTCAATGCAAATGTACGAGGTATCAGCAATGTTGAAGGAGGACTCAAGCTTATCCAAGAGGATATGTCTTCTATTATAGATGAGCTTATCGGCGTACATCAAAGCACAAAAAAAACCAGCATACAATCAAGCAACTCTATGGTTGAAGTAGAAAATATTTTAACTAAACTTCAAACTCTCGTCGAACATATCCACGATAGCAACAGCTCCATAGAGGGATTAAATGATAAAACAAATGAGATAACCTCTGCTGCCTCTCTTATCAAAGATATAGCAGAGCAGACAAACCTACTAGCACTAAACGCAGCAATTGAAGCAGCACGAGCTGGTGAACATGGTCGAGGATTTGCAGTAGTTGCGGATGAAGTGCGAAAACTTGCAGAAAGCACTCAAAAAGCAACCAATGAAATTGCTCTGTCTATAAATGGCATGAAACAAGAATCAAGCTCAATTTTAGAAAAATCAGAAATTATGACAAATTTAGCAAATGAGTCATCAACTTCAGTTGAAAATTTTAATATCACTATGGGTGAACTAAACCAAGATGCAACGCATATGGCAAATGTTGTCGAAGATATGAAAAGCAACGTCTTTATCACTTTAACAAAAATAGACCATATCATATTTAAGACAGACGCTTATAACACACTTGTAAATGTTGATGATAAAGAGTTCGCAAACCATGTAAATTGTCGGCTTGGAGAGTGGTATAAAACTACAGGCAAAGAGAGATTTGGCAATACAGCTGCATATAGAGAGGCAATGGAGCCTCATAAAAGTGTGCATGACACAGCTTTAGAAAATGTAAGCTTTATTAAAAATGGAGACAAGCGACTGGCAAATGAGAGTAAGATTGTTGAAAACTTCAAAACGATGGAAAGCTCTAGTGCAAAACTCTTTGTACTTCTTGATGATATGGCAAAAGAGACCATGCATCCCAAATCTACAAAAA
>DQTU01000226.1 GCA_015662615.1 Campylobacterales bacterium
CAATCTGGCATCTTCTTAACAAGCTCAATAGGAAGTTGACGAATTAAAACCGATGAAGTCTCAACATGAATCCGCTCATGTTCACACCCCATCATGATAACCCAAAATGGGGAATCCCAATCAATAGGGAGTGCTAAGGGAAGCATATCGATAAGGTTATTGACGACTGCTCTAACCTCATCGCGATAAGCTCTTGTCTCTTCAACGCTTGGCCACTCATAATTTTTTTCATTTAAATCATCCCAACTCATCTCATCTACACCGACGGCAAAGATGGATTCTAGTTTTGGATTGATTCTCTCTGTAATTACTTTTGCAATAATAAGTTTATTGATAAAAAATGTTGCGGTATGTCCAAAATAGAAGATTAGCGGATGGCGTAAATTGTCTGCTTTTTGATAAAAAACTTCATCATTTTCTAAAACTTCAAAAAGTTTTTCATAGAGGTCGAAAGTATTGTTAAAATAGGTTTTTATCTCTTGGCGTTTTTGCTCGGTATCGGTGCCATGAAGTGATATGTTGTTTGTAGTTTGAATAGTCAAAATATCCCCCTTGATTATTTTGACTAATTATATCAAATATTCTACGACTTCTTATAAATGGAGTTTAAACCCAAGTGTAAAGTTTGCCGTATCCATGTCATCTATATCAAAATCGTTACCATAATCTGTATAACCTAAATAGATACTAAGAAAATTATTATAGTAATAGTCAAGTTCAAGACCATATGTAAATTGCGTTGAGGATTTAGACAAAACCTCTGCTGTTTCAATTACCTCAAAATCACCATCTGTTTTTACTAAACCTATCTTTGGAGTAATTGCGATGTAGGGAATAAGAGAAAATTGATATGTTGCAAAAAGCCCATATCTGCTCACATCTTCTTTTGAAAACTCTGGATGCTCTGAAAAGTTTTTAGTATATTCTAACCTTAGCCCTGCACCCATAAAAAGTTCTGCTCCAGCAAATGCTGTTATATGATTCTCTCCATTGTCACCTTTTGAATATCCAAGACCGGCTTGTCCTAAAAAATCTGCTGTCAATGTACTTGCGGTTAGTAGAACTGCTAAAATTATTTTCTTCATAAATATCCTTTATTTAATTAGTTAATAATATAACATATTTAATCTTTAAGGAGACAGGATAGGGCATGACAACAAGATATGCTGTCATGCTAGAGAAGAGTTTTATTCTATTGCAGATTTTATCAAGGTAACAATATCAGCTTGTGCTTTTTCCAGTATCGCTATAAGTTCCTTATCTTTAAGTGCAAATGTTGAGATCCAATTGTAAACATTTGGAAACTCTATAACCATTTTATTGCTACCTTTTTTATGATAGATAGCCATCGAACATGGAGCATATGAACCAGCTTCTGGATGGTTTATCGAAACATTATAAATCACTTTCAACTTACAAAGCGAATAAGTATCATAATAGAGATAATCCTCATTTTTTATATTTTCTAAATCCACACCATACGCATTAAAACTTGCCATGGTAAATCCAATTGGCTTAAGTCCATTTTCAATAACCATTTCCACTTCTTCTTGCATATCTTCAGCTTCTTCGTCATCTACTTCTAACTCAAATCTTGTGATTAAGTTTTTAGTAGTAGGAATTGGCTCATAATCAAGTTTTGTGATTTCACCACCAGGGATTGCTTCTAAAAAATGTTTTCTATTTAGCGCTTCTAACTCTTTAAAAAGTTTTTCACCTTTGCCAAGTATCTTTGTCATTGCAGAAGCTGTCAACATACTGATATAAAGATTTTTATCACCTGTTTTTTGATAGATTCCTACTGAAAATGGATTAAAGATACCAGAACTTGGGTATTTGATAGTCAATTGTTCCATGATTTTTGGATAGTAAGCAATCAATAAATTATAAGTTTTATAAGTTGTTTTTTGAAACTGTATCTTAAACGGACCATTCATGTCACGGTTCTCTTCTACCTTGTATCCAGCTTTAACTAAAACTTTTTCAATACTCAAAGGTGTAATATTACCTTTGCTGTTATCAACTTTAAACAATAAAATGTCTTCGTTTGCCTTTACACTTGCTATCAACAGTAACAATGCAACCATTATTTTAAATATTTTCATCTCTTCTCCTAAATTTTAATTTTTTCCAGATTATGGTCGGATATAAGTCCAGCCTTTTCTCTGTCTTTCAATAAGTTCAACAATTCCTGCTGTTACAATCTCAACACCATCAAGCAACTCTTTTTTATCCATTTTATAAGTCTTCATGGTATTTCCACATGCGATAAACTCCACATCATAAGTCATAAGCGAACGCACTCTTTTTTGTATATCTTTATCGAAAAAATACGCTTTTGCCAAAACCGCTTTAATGCCTCGTGAATAACAGACAATCGCTACTTCACACTTATCTGCTCCATAAAACTTAATGACATTACTCACAGAGGATAAGACATGTGAAATCTCATGTTCATCTTCTGAAGTGATAGG
>DQTU01000020.1 GCA_015662615.1 Campylobacterales bacterium
ATTACTTTATACTCTTCAGTACCACCAACTTCTCCAAGTAAAATCATATATTTTACTTCTGGGTTTGCTTCCATTCTAAGTAAGTTATCGATAAATACTGAACCAACAAATCTATCTCCACCGATTGCAACACCTTCAGCGATACCATCTGCATTTATAGCGATAATATTTGAAAGCTCATTGAACAATCCGCCTGAACGAGTTACAAGTCCACATGAACCTGCACGGTGTAGTTTAGATTGAACGATATTTTCGATTGTTCCACCGATATTTGCGATTTTAAATGCACCAGGAGCGATTGCACCAACAGTTGCTGGACCTATAATTACTACATTTTTACTTCGTGCATATTCGTTCATGCCACGAGCAAGTCTTTCAGGAATACCCTCAGCCGTAATCATCATAGATGAAAAACCACCAATATCAAGTGCTTCCATAGTTACATCATAAGCTGTTCTAAAAGATGCAAAGTTTAACAGAACATCAGCTTGAGGTTGAGCAGCTTTTGCATCTGCTGTTGTTTTAAATAGAGGAATCATAACCTCATCTGGTCCAAAAAAGAATTTATCAAATTTGTTGCTACTTGTAGGCGCTACGATAGCAGCAACAGAAGGGGTATCTCTTTTAATTGTGTAATCATAATCTAACATTCTTTGGATTGCAGTTTTATTGTTATTCCAAAAAATTGCTTGAGTATCTCTAGTATATAATTGTGCCATCTATTTATCTCCTTCTAATGCTATACGAACAATGTCTGTTACATGAGTTTCAGGTCCATAAACTTCCATATATAATCCTAATCTATCAGCCGCTTCTTTGATATCTTTCAAACCTTTTTCATAATTTGGTCCACCACGACGAACATAGATTTTAATACCAATCTCTTTCATCTTGTCAGCATAAATTTCAAATGCTTGAATGATTCCTGTAAAAGTTTTAGCAACATCCGTAAAGTTAGCGATAGCTCCACCGATAATCATAACTTTACCACGACCGCTTGGATCTGGCTCTCTAGTCATAAGATCTAGTAGAGTTTCTGCATAAAACTTAGTTTCACCAGTAGTTGGACCTCCTGAATACTCGCCATAGTTTGCAAGATCTTCGATTCCAGCCATGTCAGCAATAGTATCAGCATAAACAACTGAAGCTCCACCACCAGCAACCATAGTCCAGATTCTAGCTTCTGGTTTAAGAAGTGTAAGTTTCAAACTCGCACCTGTTTTTGCATCAGCCTCTTCGATAGCGATAACCTCTGGAGATTTAGGTTCCATACCAAATGCAGTAGGGTATTCAACATCGCCCCACTCTTCTACCATCATAAATCCAGCAGTATCATCTAGTTTTGCAACCATATCAAGAAGTTCGATTTTATTGTCTTGCATTACAAAAGGGTTAATCTCAAGATATGCAAAGTTTAATTCTCTATACGCTTTAAAGAAACCAATTGCAAAATCTGCAAATTTCTCTTTATCCGCTTCAGCAACATCCGCAGGGATATTTGCTTTTATCTTAGAAGCAATTTGCTCTTCAGTATCAGTAATACCAAAAGCAACTTCTGTTACTTTCTCATCCCAACCCTCTTCTACTTCCATTCCACCCTCAGCAGACATGTAAAGCATATCATCGTCCCCTACACAAGTCGCAGAGATATAATACTCCTCTTCTTGAGTATGAGGCGTAAAAGGCTCAACAACAAAGTGCGTTAACATATCTATAGAAGCATCTCCTGTTGGAGTATCGCCATCAAATTCAAAATAAACCTCTTGTTTTGAGCTTGATTTTTCATCAATCCAACTTGCTGCTTTTGCCAATTTAACATCACCAGGTTTTGCATCTTTAAAAAGAACCAAACCATTTTTACCACGCTTACCAAATAACATATCTGGTTTCGCCACCAAAGTTTTTTCATTTAACCATGAGTTTGTTTTCGCAGCCTCAGTTAATTCAGAACCATTTTGAACCATTACTGTTTCGTATGCATATGTAAAGTTTGGAAAATATTTGTCCCAATGCTTTGCCAAAATTGACTTAGCATCATATTCTCGTATCGACTTTTGAGCCATTGTTTCTCCTTATAAAAATATTCGATATTTTACCACTTTCATGATAAGAATATTATAAAAAAGGATTAATTTTTATAATAATTGTTCAATTTTTGTGTAATTTCGAAACATGGAAGGTTTTTATAGGGGTTTTGATGTAACTTATCGTAACACTTTTAATAGTTCTATCATTTGTAACATCATCGATAAGATATTTTTTTCCAAAACTAATGCCATAAAACTTTAATCGTTTTTGCATCCTATAGTTTATCGTTACCTCATCAATACCATCTCTCTTTAACTCTGAGGCTAACTCTTTTGCAACATGATATTTATACGCAAAATGTTTTGTTGGATTCTCTATGTATAGGTAAAGATATTTATTAAGATGGGTAAGAAAAAAGATAAATATCAAAGACGCAAAAATAAATACAAAAAAGAATCTATGAACCCCTCTAAGCTCTGGCAATCTTATCCTATAGCTTTTTAAGAACATAGAATACATTAAGGGGATAGCGATAACTACAAACGGAGCAAAATCCTCAATCAAGATCATTTTACGAAATGAAAGTGCGATAGAGAAGACTAGAGCCACAAAAGAGATATACCAAATAAGTGATTTCTCCTCTTTTATCCAATTCCTATAAAGTGCATAGAAAAAATAGAGAAAAAGAAATGGAGAAAAAATGACTGCATAGACGGCAAAAACATTAAAAAAGTAGACTTTAGGGTCATTTGTAAGATCAAATCCATAAATATAGAGTGAAATCAAAATAAGAAAAAATGACATGACGATTATAAAATGCTCTTTTTTAAAAAAACCATATACAAACAGTGCAAGATAGAGTATTAAAAATGAATCATCCACAAAAACCAAAAGTGGCAATAAAGCCGCATAAAGATTCTCTTTTTTGTTTAAAAACAGATATAAAAATAGCAGCGTAAAAAAGATTGAAACGGTAGCACTATTTACTAAAATTGCAGCACTTGTTACTCCTGGTAACATTGTAAAGACAAGAACACTCACAATCCTATCAATCTCTTTTTTTAAATAAAATGCACTTATTTTATACATCAAAATAATACTAAGAATGTGAAAAACCATAAAAGGCAGACGAAGGGCTAAATCATTTTGTCCAAATAGCGCTGTTGAAAATTGTGCCAAGTAGTGTACAAAATTTTGTTGATCATAAAAAATCTCTGCTTCTCTGTAACTAATCGAAATAGTACTAACACCATAAAGCAAAAAAGCAATATCTATAAGGATAATAAGAGGTAAAAGTAAACGAACACTCATAATTTCAAAAAGTTATCAATCATCTCATGCCCATGTTCACTCATGATTGATTCGGGATGAAACTGTATACCATAGATATCATACCCCTCTATCTCTAAAGCCATAATCTCTTTATCATCTTTACTGTAAGCGGTAGGTTTTATAACTTCTGGTAAATTATCTTGATTGACAACTAAAGAATGATAACGAGTTGCAGTAAACTCTTTAGGTAAAGTATCAAAAACTTTAGTAGGTTTTATTACTTCAATAGTCGAAGTTTTACCATGCATCATGTTTTTGGCTCTGATAACTTCTCCACCAAAACTTTGAGCAATAGCTTGATGCCCTAGGCAGATACCTAAAATTGGTTTTTTGCCTTTAAAGTAGTCAATCACTTCCAAGCTAACACCTGCTTCATTTGGAGTGGCGGGACCTGGAGAAATTATAATTTTTTCGGGATTTAAAGCCTCGATCTCTTGCACACTTAAATCATCATTGCGAATTATCTTTAAATCCGCACCAAGTTCTTGGCAGTACTGAACTATGTTATATGTAAAACTATCGTAATTATCTATCATTAATATCATGCAATTATTTTACACTCTATTTGATTAATAACTACCCTTACGGGCTAAAACAATCGCTGCTGTCTTGACCAAAATCATGATATCAAGCTCCATTGACCAGTTACGCACATACCAAACATCTAAACGCACACGCTCTTCATAAGAGATATCATTTCGCCCACTTACCTGCCAAAGACCTGTGATTCCTGGTTTTACAGCTGTAAAATAGTCAAAATACTCACCATACTTCGCTATCTCATCTTCTATAATTGGTCGAGGTCCAACAAGTGACATTTTCCCTTGAAATACATTATAAAGCTGCGGAAGTTCATCCAAAGAAGTGCGTCGTAAAAATTGTCCAATTTTTGTGATACGAGGATCATCTTTAAGCTTAAACTCTCTCTCCCACTCCA
>DQTU01000306.1 GCA_015662615.1 Campylobacterales bacterium
CGTCCAAATATATATGGATCACCAGATTTTAATCTCGCTACCTCTAATCCTTTTTCGGCATAATTAAGCAGAAGTTCATTTATCTTTTCTTGCTTTACACTATAAAAACCTTTTTGCTTGCCAACAAAGACTTTGAGGCTTTTCTCTGCTATTATCTCTTGTATCTCATCACTTATAAGATGATCAATGAGTACTACATCTGCTTATTGTATAAGTCGATAAGCTTTGAGTGTTAAATGTTCTACATCTCCTGTACCACAGCCTATCAAATAGTCACAACCAAGTAATTTATTTGTTTGTAGTGAAGTTTCATCTGGATTTATTACTCCTTTTTTCCTCTCATATCTTTTTTCTTCTATAAGATTTTCAAGCGATTGTGGAAGTATCCTTTGTATTTTATCTCTCACTTTTTGTGTAACAGTAGGACTTGAACCTGATGAACTTATAGAGATCTTTAAATTGCCATATTGTAAAAGAGCTTGAAAGTAAAAATCGCAATATTCTGGTTTATCAACTACATTTAGTAAAAAGAAACTTTTTTGTTTTTGTTTTAAAAGTTTAGCAGTTACTTCATCACATCCTGCAGCATCGATCACAATATTAAAAGATGATATATCTTCTATATCAAAACTTTTGTTGCTCATGCTAACAGATAAACTATCAAATTCTACAGAAACTTCTTTACTAATAACTTGAAAATCTATTTTATTATCTAGCAAAACTTTTGCTTTTTGAAATGCTACTTTTCCAGCTCCTATGAGTAAAATTTTAGGATTTTTTAAAAGAATTGGTAGACTATTCATGTCGACTTTCATCTTCAATTTTTGTTTTTACTTTTGACGTAACATCTTCTACCTTCTGGTAAGATAATGCCCCAGCAATTTCCTCTTTTTTCATTTTAATACCTTTTGGAACTTTTTGGCTATGTAGCTGAACTGCTGTCTGTTTAAAATTTGGCTCAAAAGATTTTGGATCAAAAAGTGACTGCGTAAGACGGTTTATAAGTTGTTCATTGAAATGAAAAGGTACAAATATATCACCTTCTTTAACAACTTCTGTAACCTTTACAATAACATTTTCTACAATGCCCCTTGTAGAACTTACAGTAATTCTATCTCCACTATTTACCTCTAACTTTTTAGCATCTTTCGTATTTAACTCTATCCACGCTTCTGGTGCTAGATTGTCTAAAATTGAAATACTTCCTGTTTTTGTTCTAGTATGAAACTGTTCAACGGTTCGTCCAGTATTTAGAGTAAGTGGAAATGATGAACAGAGATTTTCTTCCATTGGGAGCCAATCTGCACATATAAATTTTGGCTTACCATCTTCATTTGCACAGGTCATGCCTTCACCGTAAAGTCTCTTTGTTCCAACAGGAAATTCATCATTACATGGCCATTGAATTCCACCTAAACTTTCAATCTTTTCATAACTCATACCACTATAATCACATAGCCTTCCACGACTCACCTCTTGCCACTCAGAAAAAGCATCTTTTGGATGTTCCCAATCTTTAAAAAGAAGTTCATTTAATCCATCAAAATATTTTGAAAACTCTACAATTATATGAAAATCACTCATACTTTCACCTATTGGTTCAACTGCTTTTTTTGCTAAATTACATCGTCTTTCACTGTTTGTATATGTTCCATCTTTTTCACTCCATGTAGCAGCAGCAAAAACAACATCTGCAATCTCAGCAGTATCACTCATGAATGAATCTTGAACTACCAAAAGATCCAACTTTTTAAATGCTTTTCGCAAACGATGTTGATCTGGAAAACTAACCAAAGGATTTGTAGCCACAATCCACAGTGCTTTAATTTCATCTCTCTCTATAGCTTCAATGATTTGTGGATAAGAAAACCCACGAGAGTCTGGAACCAAATCAGAAGGAACACCTACAATTGTCGCATACTCTTCTCTATCATATGAACTTGCAAAGTTTCTATACCCTGGAATCGAAGAGGTAAATCCACTCTCCCTAGTTCCCATAGCATTACATTGTCCCGTGATACTAAAAGGAGATGCACCTTCTCTTCCCAAGTTTCCAGTCATGAACGCTAAGTTACAAATCGCCGATACTGTATCTGTTCCAAGTGATGATTGATTTACACCCATAGTCCATGCACTCAAAGCTTTATCGGCATTTGCATAAACACGAGCTAATTCATAAAGCTCTTTTACCTCTATACCTGTGATAATTGCCACTTCTTGCGGAGGATATTTTTGGATATGTTTGACAAACTCTTTATAACCTGAAACACTCTCTTTCATAAATGTCTCATCCGCCCAACCCTGTTCCCAGATAATATGACACAATCCATTTAATAGTGCCAAATCACTCCGTGGCTTGATCGGAACAAATATATCTGCCATATTTGCAGTCTTTGAGTGTCTTGGATCGACAACAATAATCGTTGGTTTTTTACCAGTTATTTTTTTATTTTTTGCAATATGAAGTTTTAAGATAGGATGATTATCAGCGATATTTGCACCAATAAGCATGATCACATCTGCATGAGAAAAATCCTCATAACACCCCGGAGGTCCATCACTTCCAAATGTCTGCTTATATCCCATAACAGCACTTGACATACAAAGTGTTGTATTTCCATCATAATTATTTGTTCCAAGTCCTAATTGAACAAATTTACCAAGTGTATAAAATTCTTCTGTTAAAAGCTGACCAGTTGAAATACAAGATACTGCTTGTTTGCCATGTTTATCTGCAATCTCTTTAAATTTATCACTTACTTTTGTAAATGCTTCATCCCATTTTACAGCTTCTAACTTTCCATCTTTTCTGATAAGCGGATCTTTTACACGATTATCAGCTCGAACCATCTCATGTTCACTTAAACCCTTTGGACAAAGTGTACCTTTACTTACTGGATGAGCTGGATCACCTTTTGTATAAACTGGTTCACCATCTTTAACACCTATATAAAGTCCACACCCTACTCCACAATATCCACAAGTTGAGCGAACCCATTTATCAGGTTTTTTTGCTTTAGCTACTTTTCCAAATATCTCATCATCTACTAAAGCATATTTATCATTTTTTATATCTATACCTAAAAAGTCTTTTATTTTATTTATCATCTCTGATTCCCCGCAAAAAAGTTTCCAGCAAGTCCCAATGGAACAACTGTTACAAAAAATAGATATCGTCCTAAAAACTCACTAGTCATTGCCCCTATGATTGAAATGCCCAAAAGAACAGTAGCAAACTCAAGTGCCCCACTTGCTGTAAAAACAATTGCAAAAAGAGGAAATACCAAAGCAAATATTGCTAAAGATAGAAGCCTAATATTTTTCAACTTTCCAAAATTATCTTCTAAAAGTATTTTTGTTCTATTTAATTGATAAAAGTTTGGATGGTCTTTGTCTAAGTATTTGTAAAACACCGTCTCCTTATAAATAAGATAAACTTGATACATACCAAACAACAGAGTCAATGCTAAAATAGCCATCACAGATCTATCTGCTTCACTAACAAGCATGACAAAAGCAGTCAATAAAAAGCCAACATACCCTACTCCAAAAAATCGTTTTGTGGTTGATTTTCTATGCCATGAAGGTCTTGCTTTAATCCTATAGATCATTGATTGAGCATAAATACCAAATATACCGATAGCTAAAACAACTAACTGCACAAGTGTCATCAAAAAGCCTTCTACCTCTAAAAAGTAAAGACCTGCGACAACATTTGCCCCAAGTGCATAAGCTCCTAAAGCTGCTGCTTCTCGTGAAAGCCATGATGTTTTGATATTTTTCATAGCGGTCATTGCCATGATAGGACGACCAAGGTGAAGTGCTGAAAGTGGTAATCCTATCGCTACTGGTAAAAAGATTGCTATGGCTAACCATAGATTTGGAGTAGCAAGATTAAATCCAAATAGGTTAAGCATCTGTCCTAAAAATAGTGCTAAAAATCCACCAACTGATACTTGAGTAAGAACAGTCATAAAAACTAATGGAAACTCTGCATGAGCTGGTTTTAATAGATGTTCATCTGCTGGTTTTATCTCACCTTCAAATTTTGGCAATGTATATCGTGTTGTTGGTTTGGTTATAGAAACATCCGGAAGATGTGGAGCAACACCATGCTCTTTCATATCTTTTTCCAACCACTCTTTTTTGTTTACAACTTCTATCTCAATTGCACCAGCGGGACAGGCTTGTATACAGGCAGGAGTTTGTCCATCATCTAGCTTCTCATGACACATATGACACTTAGTCACAATTCCACGATCAGGGTTAAATACAGGTACTTCATATGGACAATTCCATGTACAGTATTGACACCCAATACAAACATCATCATCATGAAAAACGATACCATTGTCAAACTTTATATAAGAGTTTGTAGGACACCCATTTAAACACTCTGGATCTATACAATGGTTACAGCTCATGGAGTTAAAAAGTTGGCTTACATTGGGAAAAGTTCCTGCTTCCATCTCTCCAACTCTTCGCCATTTGATATCTGCTGGATTATTATTTTGCTCGTTACAGGCTACTTCACAACAGTGACATCCTACACAGGCTGTAAGATCAAAATGAAATCGATACTGTTCACCCTCTTTTAACTCTGGAATATCTATATGGTAATTACCACACTGCATACCTGTATCTGCTTTGTAATCTATAAAACTTTCTAGTGGTGTAGATTGATTCATCGTCTCTTTTCTTTTTTCGCTTATTATATGATAGATATAAGGTTATACACCCTTAATAATGGTTAAAAAATAACCAAAATAACTTATTTATACATTATTTTTAAAATCTTACAAATAAAAAAAACTTATATTTAACATTATTTAATGCCTAAAATATGAACAATTTTTTTAAATTTATCCAATAAAAGTCAATAAAATGATTAATTTTTAATCATAAATTTGCGTTCTCCCTTGATGTGTGTCAATTTACTTAAGATACAATTGCGCTAAAATTATAAGTGTATTAAAATTTATTATAAGGAGGAATGAATGGAAGATTCAGCGGGCGTCTTAGCGCTGTTAAAAGTCGTGTATACGATATATGTTTTTGTAATCATAGCACTGATGCTCTGGTTTGCAAAAGGGGTTGTTAATCCTGAGGGTAAACCTAGAATTGTCAAACCTGGTACATTTTATACCTATGTTGGTGTATTAATTTTTGTGGGGGTGAGTATTCACATATTTACTTTTAACAAAATACCTTGGGTGGAGATAGATTTTAAGAGGCATACGATTGAGAAAAGTGATGAATTTGATAAAACAAAACAGCTTTTTAACATCATTGCTATACAAAACAAAGAGAGTGGAGAACAAAAATTCATCTTGCCAAAAGATAAACTAAATGAGAAAGGTCAGATGGTTGTTCCCTGTGGTGAGTATGTTGTCTTTGATGTAGTTTCAAATGACTTGACTTATGGATTTGGACTCTTTAGACAAGATGGCTCTTTAGTTACACAAATGCAAGTTGTTCCAGGAAGTAGAAATGACCTTATGTGGAAATTTCCTAAAAATGGCATCTATGATATCCGCTCAACTGAGTACTCTGGGCCAAAAGGCGGACGGCACATGACACTTAGAAAAGCTGTAATTGTTATCGGTTGTGATAGAGATGATGAATTATCAATGATAGGAGGCAAATAAGATGAGTTTTATAAATACTCTAATTAACGGCAATGAAAATAGCTTCAAACCTGATAGCTTAACACCGATGCAAAAACTTACATTAAGAGCAGTTGTGATGGGTGTTCTGTTTTATGGTTTAGCTGTACTTGAAGGTCAACTTATGAGAACACAAGGTGTAATACCTGGACTCTTTGATGAATCTCACTACTTCGCTATTCTTACAGTTCACCCAATTGTAGGTATATTTGGATCTACATACCTTATTGTATTTGGTGCTTTTACATTTTTAGTTCCTTACTTGATGAAAAAACCCCTTTATAGCATAAAATTGGGTAACTGGACTTGGATTGCAATTGCTGGAGGTACGATTACTGCATGGCTTGGTGGTGCAATTTTCCACTATGCTTCTCTTTATACACTTTACTGGCCTCTACCTGTTGACTTTACACAGTTCAATGCTGTTGGTGGATTGGTATTTGTAGGTGGTATTGCTGTTATTATGTTAGGAACTTTAGGGTTTATCTACAATATCTTTGCAACTGTTTTCTATACTGAAGAGGGTCATGAAAAACGACCATTAAAACCACTTCTGCTTTCAGCACTTGGTATTGATGGTATGTTAAATATCTGGTATAAGATCACAGGTCGTGAGCCTTACTCAAAAGAACCTGCTGTTTCATTGCCTGTTGTTGCAATATTTCGTGGTACGATTGATACATTTTTAGATGCACTTGTAATACTTACTTGTGGTATTTTAATTTTAGTCTATATCGTAGGTGATCTATCAGGTATGGCAATGGACTATACATCAGTAAATGCACTTTTATACAAAAACTACTTCTGGTGGGGTCTTGACCTTATCGCTGATGGACTTGTACTGATTTATGTTGCAGGTACATGGTATCTACTAGCTATGATGATTACTGGTAAAAAACTTTTTATGCAAAATATCGCAAGAGCTGCTCTTTTACTAGAGTTAGTTGTATCTTGGATGGTATGGTCTCATCACCTTCTTGCAGATCAAGGTCAACCAAATATTATGAAACTTCTCTCTGGTGAGATGGTAACTGCATTTGAACTTATAACACAAGGTATCGCTATATTTATTACGCTTGTTACACTTTGGAGTGCCAAACCACTTAAAATGACAAATGAACTTAAGTTTTTACTTGCTGGTATTTTTGGATTTATGGTTGCTATTCCTCCTGCGATTTTACAAGCAGATATGGGTCTTAACAGAATCTTGCACAATACACAGTGGATTATCTTTACCCACGTTCACGCTGCAATTTTGATTGGTCTTACTATGACACTATATGCAGCTATTTATATTCTGTTTCCAATTTTAACAAATGGTGCAAAGCTGTATAGTCAAAAAATAGCAAACTTTCACTTCTGGGCACATCTAATAGGAGCCTTAGGAATGAGTGCTTTTATGGGACTAGCAGCAATGGATGGACTTCTAAGAAGAACACTTTATGTTGATGGAGAATATAATACATATATGATTTTAGGTGCTCTAGGTGGTATACTTATACTTCTTGCTTGGGCAGCTTTTTTATACAATGTTATAATGACTATTGGTATAAAAGGTCTTATTGGAATTTATACTCCTTCTAAACTTGATACTAAAGATTTAGTTCC
>DQTU01000267.1 GCA_015662615.1 Campylobacterales bacterium
AAAATGTAGCAACAAATCCACCAACTATAACAAGCGTAACTGGTGGTCATGGTATAGAAGTTAGTTTTAATGGCGGTGGATCAACTAGGTACTATCGTTACACTTCAGATCCTGATTTAGTAAATACTACTAGAAATGAACCAAAACTAAACCCAGATGGTACTGCAGTTTTAGATGCTCAAAATAATCCTATAAATGTTCAAACTTATTATTTTAGAACAACAGAAGATTTAAGAGCAGGAATGCAAGATCAACTTCAAGGTAGTTCAGCAACAGCCACCATATCTGTAAATGCTGAGGGGAAATTTGAACTTGAAAATAATAATCCAGCAGGGAATGATTTAAACATTCAAATTGGTGGTATTACGGGTCCTAATACTGATAATAACGAACTCTTTTCAAAAACCATGGCACCAATGGCAGGAAACTTAACGGCAGGAAGTACTGGTATTAAAATCACGCAAGAGATAAATGCTGCTACCCATGGTGCCAGTATCGATATATTTGATTCTCTTGGAACCAAACATACCGTAAGAACAGAATTTAGAAAATCTGGTTATGTGTATGACAATACTGGTACTAAGGTAGGATCAACATGGGATATGAAAATTATCGTACCAGAACCAGGTGACATCGGTGGATTAACACGAGAAAATCAAGTGGAAGGTCAAATCATCTTTAATTCTGATGGTTCACTAGCATCATATACACCAACCACTATAACCTATACAGCGAACAATGGTTCTGCACCAAACCAAACAATTCAAATAAATCTTGGATCAGCCAATGGTTTTGATGGAGTAACAAGTTTTGATAAGATATCAGATACTACAGGTATCAGCCAAGATGGTTTTACAGGTGGAGATCTTGATGGTATCAGAATTGATGAGTCTGGTACTTTAATAGGTAGTTTTACCAATGGTAGAAGTTTTGGTCTTGCACAAATGTCTATGGCAAAATTTACCAATAATATTGGTCTTGAGAGTGACGGTGGAAATACTTTTATACAAACTGCAAACTCAGGTGATCCTGTCATTGGTTCGGCTGCATCTGGTGGTAGAGGATTTATCCAATCAAGTGCGCTAGAGATGTCAAATGTTGATTTGAGTCGTTCACTTACACAACTTATCGTTATCCAAAGAGGTTTTCAAGCAAACTCTAAAACAATTACAACTTCAGACCAAATGCTCAACACCCTTCTTCAACTAAAACAATAAATGATATACTAGTCCTATATTTTTTTTAGGACTAGTTTTATGAAAGTTACCCTCAACCACCATACTCCATTAGTTATATGCTCAGATGCCATCCGTACATGTTGGCAAAGTTTTGATAAAAGTGATGATGGCGGTGAAAAAGACAGAGAACTCATTGATCGTGTTGGAAATAAGTTTAAACATGCTTCAACTCTTGAACACCTAGTCTATACTTTTTATATCAAAGGAATCAGTCGGGCACTTTTACAAGAACTCGCTCGTCATCGTATGGCATCACTTTCTGTAAAATCTACAAGATACACCCTAAAAGAGCTTAAAAATGAAGAGTCGTTTGATAAAAAAGATATTGAGAGGGCTTCAAAATATCTTGTCATGACGGATGTTGGCATGGTTGATGAGATGAGCATAACTGCACTTGAGAATCTTCGACTTGTCCTAAAAAGTGGTATCTCAAACGACAAAGCAAAATATTGCCTACCTGAAAGTTATAAAACAGAACTCACATGGACAGTCAATGCTAGAAGTTTACAAAATTTTATAGGTTTAAGAAGTGATAAAGCCGCACTTTGGGAGATAAGAGATTTGGCAAATCTACTTTATAAAACACTACCCCAAGAGCATCAATATCTTTTTAGTGATTATTTAAAGTAGTGGTCATCCCATACGCTAGCCAATCTTGAAGTCCTCCACGATACCATAAAAGTTTCTCTTTTGGGTATCCCATATCGATCAGTATAAAAATTGCTTTTGAAGATTGTACGCACCAACTTCCATTGCAAAAAAGCACGGCTGTTTTAGCATTAGAAAAATCTAAACCTTTTTTACTTTTTTTGATATTTAACATGGTCAACATTTTTCCAAAATCTTCTTTAAAATCTTCATCTAGTGCAATCTCATTATAAGGAAGATTTATAGCTGTGGGAATCGTAATCTGTTCATACCAATCTACTCTTCTAGAGTCTATCAAAATGTATTTAGATGGCTCTTTTTCAGCTTTTTTGATATGTTCTAATACTTCAAGTTCGCCTACCGTTTTTATATCTTTGTCTATTGATATGGGTTGTAAAATTCCAAGGGTTGTTAAAAAAGTTTTTTTACACTCTATGGGGGCTTTTTTATCTATATAATTGCTATATAAGGTGTTTGGTGTGATAGGAATATCCAAACATTTTCCATTTTGTATGCGCTCAACTAACATAGGTTTTCCATTGTGTGTTGCTTTTACGCCACTATATTGGAGTGATTTTATATTTGTTTTGGCATCAAGTAATGATAATAAAAAGATAAAAAAGACAATCCATTTCATGATAATTCCCCTATATTTTCAATATTATAACACTTTCTTATAAGAATTCCAAAAGGTATTTTAAAACTTCCTTCGGCTTCTCTTCATGGGGAATATGTCCACAATTTTTGATAATCTTAAGCTCAGCATTTTGTAGATCCCTTTTTAATCGGTACCCTTTAGATTTGCGAATCACAACATCTTTTTCACCCCAAATAATAAGTGTAGGAATTTTAATCTGATGATAGCGTTTTGAAACCTCATCAATATCTTCAGGAATAAGATCATCTATGGCATAAATATAAACTTGTTTTGCATTATCCTTGTTTAGATTGTTAGCCATGATATCAATCGTTGTTTGTTCAATTTTCTGCTTATCATAAAAAGCATATTGATAAGACTCTTTAACTTCATATGAAGACGAAAGCAGATAAAAAACAGCAGGACCAATGATAGGGATTTGAATACGACGAATAAGTGAGGGAATATACTGTTTATACGCAGCTGGGTCTATTAAAACCATTTTATCTATATTTGATTGATTTATAAGTACTAAACTCAAAGCCACTCCTCCACCATAAGAGTGTCCAATCAAAGTAATATTTTCAAGACTATTATCGTGGATAAACTTTGAAACCAAAACCGCTTGATCATAGACAGAATAACGAAAATCTTTTGGTTTAGGAGAGTCTCCAAAACCTTTTAAGTCAAGGTTATAAACACGAAATTTTTTAGAGAGTGGTTCTACTAAATGATGAAAACTATAACTACTAGAACCAAATCCATGAAGTAAAAGCAAAGGTTCACCTTCTCCTTGTACATATGCCTGAAGTTTAATATCTGAAGTGGGAGCTTTTTTTACTCTCTCATTCCAAGTGTTTGGAATCTTGCTACTACAACCCACAAATAGAAACAGTAGTAAAAAAAGAAAACTAAGTTTCATAACGATCCACTATTTTTTGAAGCACTTGATAAATCTTTTCAACCGAAGCTATCTCTACCTTCTCATGTATTGAGTGTGGTGACCTGATATTTGGTCCAATTGAGGTAAATTTCATATCAGGGTATTTTTCACTTATGATTGCACACTCCAACCCTGCATGTATAGCTCTAAACTCACTTTTTTCAAAAACTTCAATCATCGCTTTTTCAACCTCTTTTGAGAAGCTATTAATCTCTGGTTTCCATGCTGGGTATTTTCCCTCGCTCTTTACTTTAAAACCAAATGATTCAAAAAAGTATTTGTATTTTTCTTCTACTTGTTTTAAACCTTTGTCATCCATAGCTCTTGCACTTGTCTCTATTTTCAACATACCCTCTTTTAGTGACACAAGTGCTAAGTTTATACTTGTGTCTGGAACCTTTAATGATTCATTAAAAGATAACACACCATGTTCAAAATTATTGATAAGTGATATGAATTCACTATTTTCAATTATTTGAAAAGTACCTTCAATTTTTTCAATATTTATGTTTTTTTCACATGTTAATTCACTATGTGAAAACAGTATTGCTTTAAGATTTGTAGGGATTGAATTTATTCTCTCCCCTGCTTCCAATGAGGCAATTTGAATATTTTTATCTTTTAGAAATGCTCCAAAAAGTTTGATAGCATTGGGAATATTTTTATGGATCTCTACACCTGAATGACCACCAGGAAGTCCACTTATTATAACTTCATAAAAAGTACCAGTTTTTTTTAAACACTCATACTCTTTTACAGCTTCTATATCCACACCACCTGCACAACCAATATAGACCTCAGCCTCATCTTCACTATCAAGATTTAACATCTGTTTTGAGTCAAGTTTAAATTCTAGTGCACTTGCACCTATTAAACCGACTTCCTCATCACTTGTAAAAAGAAATTCACACTCCCTACCCTCATCCATTAAAGCCATCATCATAGCAATTGCTATGCCATTGTCAGCTCCTAAAGTTGAATTTTCTGCCATCATCCAACCCTCTTTTATAAAGGTTTTAAGTTTTGGGGCATCTCCTACACATACCATGTCATAGTGGGCTTGTAGTGCTAATTTTGGAGTTCCTTTTTTGATGAGGATATTTTCAGTTTTGTCTGTTTGGACTTCATATCCTCTCTCTTTGGCAAAGTCACTTATAAAATCTTTAAGTTTGGATACATCATGTGAGCAGTGAGGAATTTGTGTAATTTGTTGAAAATAGTCGAAGATTTTATGCATGGGTATCCTTTAACAAAAAGAATACCCTATATTTTTAGAATTTATAGTTAAAACCGATTGAAATATACGAAAATAACTCATATTTATCTAACTCTTCTTGTGAACTTACTTTCTCTTTTTCAAGATCTTTATTAATACTGTCTATTATAATTGATCTTGCAAGTTCTTCTTCTGGAGTTGGATTTACAAGCTCTTGATACTGTACACTATAATCAACTTGTGCAGATCCTTGAAAAATAACACCTATATCAAATGTAAAACCAAATCCTTTCTCTTTATTAAATGACGTATCCCAACCAATTCCCACATAGGGAGCAACTGGATCAAAATCTGCTTTTGTATTTACTTTTGCGATATCATCAGTAGAATAAGTATGTCCTTGAAATTCAAACTCTAGGCTGGAAGCAGGCGTAACTTCACCATCAAGTGAACTACTATTTATAATCACTCCTGCACTTGTTTTAAAAGCACCTTTCCATGGATGATAATCTCCTGTAAACATAATATCTTGTAATTTCAAATCAAAATTATATTTTGTATTGGTCTCTTCATCTTCCACCTCATAATCATTAACACTAAACATATCAAAACTAGCTCTTACACCAACTTGTTCATTGATTTTATATTTAGCATTTGCCCCTATTCCGAAAATACCCACTTGTGTACCAATAGAAATATTTTGAGATTCATATAAGTTGCCCCATTTTGCTGAAAGGTTAGAGACTAAAACGGTACTTAAAATTGCACCAACTAGTAAACTTTTGTTCATAAAAAATCCTTAATAATTGAATATACTTATTATATCGGTATTTTAATTTAAAACTTTAACCCTTTGTGCATGGGTTAGTGCTACCGCTATGGCATCTGTGATATCGAGTGGTTTTATCTCTTTTGTAATTTTAAGTATCCTTTTTACCATAAAAGCAACTTGCTCTTTTTTTGATTTTCCATTTCCTGTAACTGCTTTTTTTACTTGCAATGGTGTATATTCATAGAAGTTTCCAAAATCTTGTAATATTTTTAAACTCAAAGCTCCACGAAATTGTGCTAATTTTATAAATGTTTTAGGATTGTAAGCATAAAAAATATCTTCGATAGCAACTTCATCAATTTTTCTATCTTTTAAAACAGTATCTAACCCCTCAACCAACTCTAGAATTTGGTATTGCAACGCTTTTTGTTTTATTTTTATGAGTCCCGCTTCTACTAAAATAGTTTTTTGTTTTGTTTTCTCAATAATGGCATAACCACAATTTATAGTACCAGGATCAATACCTAAAATAATCATATAAGACCTTTTTTGGGCTATTTTAAAATAAATTTGATAAAATATTCACATGTGAATGTATCCATGTGAATAAAGGAGGATTTTTTTGTTAATTACAAATGTGTTAGACCTCTTAGAATCTGAAATACCGCAACAAGAGTATAATCGATATATTAAACAACTTAAATTCCAAGAAGATGAATCAAAGTCTGATACGATAGTCTTTTTAGCACCAAATCCACTTATTGCTAAATGGGTTAAAACAAAGTATTGTGATAAAATTGCACATATTTATGAGAGTCAAACAGGGCAAAAGCCAACAATTCACATCAAAACAAAAAATACAATTAAGGGTGTGAAAAAACCTG
>DQTU01000265.1 GCA_015662615.1 Campylobacterales bacterium
AGGGAAGTTTGAAAGATATTGCCAAAATATTGGATACAAAGAAATTTTTTGAGTTGAATCTTTCTCATGTTGCGGTAACTTCAGAGATAAAAGTTGATGATACGGTTGAAGCGATTGTTGATGATAAAAGAGCTGAAATTGCAAGACATCATACGGCTACACATCTTTTACATTCAGCTTTAAAAAAGATACTAGGAGAGCATGTTTCACAAGCGGGAAGTTTGAATGACCATAAAAGAGTGAGATTTGATTTCTCTCATCCAAAAGCTATGAGTAGTGAAGAGATTGCAAAAGTTGAGGATTTTGTCAACAATGCAGTCTCAAAAGCATTCAATGTCAAAACAGAAGTCATGAATGTTGAAGAGGCAAAAAACAGTGGAGCAATGGCTCTTTTTGGTGAAAAATATGGTGACAAAGTTCGTGTAGTTTCGGTTAGTGATGTTAGTTTAGAGTTATGTGGTGGAACACATGTTGAAAACTCTTCACAAATCGGGGCGTTTTTTATCACAAAAGAGAGTGGGGTAAGTGCAGGGGTTAGACGAATAGAAGCGGTTTGTTCTAAAAGTGCATTAGCGTTAGCAAAAACTTTTAGAGCTGACATTGAGATGGTTTCACAAGAGCTTAAAAACAGAGACCCAATGGTTGGAATTAAGAGATTGCAAGATGAAATTAAATCTCTAAAAGTTGAGATGAAAGCACTTCAAAAAGGTGCTAAAAAAGAGTTAGTATCTCAGAAAATTGGCGATACAGAAGTGATTGTAGAAGTTATTGAAGCTGGAGATATCAAAGAGATGATAGATGATTTAAAAAATCAAAAAGAGTCTTTGGCTGTCATGTTATTGCAGAAAAAAGGCGATAAGGTTATGCTTGCGGCCGGTGTCAAAAATGCCAATATCAAAGCAGGGGAGTGGATAAAAGAGATTGCTCCGATTTTAGGCGGTGGAGGTGGTGGTCGAGATGATTTTGCACAAGCGGGTGGAAAAGATCTCTCAAAGATTGCTGAAGCGGTCGAAAAATCAAAAGAGTTTGTAAAAAGTAAACTTGCTTGAGTGAATTTTACTATAACTATGCAAGTATAATTTTACCCTTGCATATCATAAGTGCAGTTATCTGGATAGGGGCAATGATAGGTTATATCGCCTCTACTTATCCCTCAATCAAACAGATACCCAATGAAAAATTGATGATTCGAACTTCGTTAAGAACCTTGAGAAGACTTATGAATTTGATTTTAGTGGTCTCTGTTGTTCTTGTGATTTCAGGTGTGATTATCGCTATCGGGGCTTCTTATGCTGATAAAGACCCACTTTTAGCGACGATAATTAATACCAAAGAGGCGTTATGGATTTTCATGTTTTTCAATACGATTTTTAGTTTTTATAAAATTTTAGAAGCAAAACAAAGTTGTTTGGCGAGTGATTCAGGAGCGGCTAGGGATAATGTTCGTTTAGTTTCTCATTATCTTATCGTGATAAATATCTTTTTGGGGCTCATTGCTACTTATTTTGGAATGATGTTGAGAAGCACATGAATGCCTTAGGAAAACATATCTTAGCTGAGTACAAATCATGTGATGTAACTATTTTAAATGATATCCAAAAAATTGAAAACTTACTTTTGAAAGCGGCACAAAAAGCTGGGGCATTTGTCATGGGGAGCTCTTTTCATAGGTTTGAGCCTCATGGTGTGAGTGGCGTGGTTATCATTGGTGAGAGTCATTTAGCAATTCACACATGGCCAGAGCTTGGTTATGCGGCTGTGGATATTTTTACCTGTGGTGATGATGTTACCCCTGAAGCTTCATTTGAGTTTTTAGAGCGTTCTTTAAAGTCAGAAGATGCTTCATTTAAAACTATAATGAGAGGGGAAGAGAGATGATTCGACTTGCTTCTGCCTCTATCTCACGGGCAAAAATTTTAAAAGATTTTGGTGTGGATTTTATCCAGAAAAGTTGTGATTTTGATGAAGATACGATTGTCGCTTCAACGCCCAAAGAGTTTGTTTATCTTGCTACTTTAGGTAAATATCATGCGTGTAAAAAAGAGTTTGGGATAGAAATTCCGCTGTTAGTTGCTGATACGGTTGTGACTGCACATGGTAAGATTTTACGAAAAGCACAAGATAGGGAAGATGCACAAAGAATTTTAGAGCTTCAAAGTGGAAGTATATCCTCTATCATAACATGTATGATCTATGAGTCAAAATCCCTTTATTTTTTAGATATTGCAACAACTGATTATATTTTTGAAACCTTTGATGAAGAGGATTTAAAAGCTTATTTAGATTCAGATGAGTGGATGGGAAAAGCTGGAGCTTGCATGGTTGAGGGGTTTTGTAAAAAATACATCAAAGAGGTTAGGGGGCTTGAAAGTACAGCCATGGGACTTGGAATTGAGAGGCTACTCCCTTATGTATGAAAATGAGTTAAAAGCAATTCGCAAATCTAACCGTTATAGAGAGCGTGAAATCTTTGATGAAGATTTGGTTGATTTAGCTTCAAATGATTATTTAGGATTTGCTGAAGATAAAGAGTTGTTTGAAAAAGCGTATCAAAGGGTTTTAAAATACAAAACCCATGCCCCAAAAGCTTCACAACTTGTAAATGGTTATCATCCTATCCATAAAGAGTTTGAATCGTATCTGTGTGAGATAAATGATTTTTCTGATGGCATCATCGTTGGAAGTGGATTTTTAGCAAATTTATCCCTTATCGAAGCACTTGTTCGTAAAAATGATTTGCTTATATTGGATGAGCTTTATCATTCTAGTGGGATTTTAGCGTCAAAACTTGTGGATGCAGCAGTTGTTTATTTTAGACACAATGATGCTAAACATTTGGAAGAGATTTTGGATGCACATAAATTTCATCGTGCTATTGTCTGTGTTGAGGGTATCTACTCCATGGAAGGCAATATCTTAAATAGAGATATTTTTGATGTAACTGAGCGTGAAAATGTGTTGCTTATCGTCGATGAAGCACATAGTAGTGGAGTGTTAGGCGATAATCTTTTAGGAGTATATGAGCATTTTAAAATCACTCCAAAACCAAATCATATCAAAATGGGAACATTGGGTAAGGCGTATGGGAGTTATGGGGCTTTTATCTTGGCGGATGAGGAGATTATCGATTATCTTCAAAACCGTGCAAAAGCGATAATTTATGCAACTGCTCCTTCTGTCTTTGATACGGCTTTGGCTCATGTATCAGTTGAGGAAACACAAAGTAAAAAAGAAGCAATAAGAGATAAAATTGAAAACATTAAAACAATAGTTGAAGAGATTTTTGATATAAAATTAGAGGGAATGATTTTAAAATTGGATATTGAAAATTCTCAAAAAGCTCTTGATTTAAAAGAGTTTGCAAGGGAAAAAGGATTTTTAATTGCTGCGATTAGACCTCCAACTGTTAAACATGCGATTATTCGTCTCATTCCTCGTATAAGTGTAGATATTGAAGTTTTAAA
>DQTU01000028.1 GCA_015662615.1 Campylobacterales bacterium
AGTTTATGCATCTCTTCATACATTTATTTTTCCTTACATTTGGTTTAGCGAATTAGACTTCTTGCAAAACTCTTTGGAATTGGAGACTTTAGTCCCGAACAATGCGAGGCTAAAGCCATCGGTTCCTAGTTTTGCAAGATGTCTATTATACAATAAGTCCTTTCAAGTTAAAATAATCATTTGTATTTTATTAGAATCCAAATAAGATACTTAACAGCTAAGTTTTATGGGCTTATGAGTATCATTTTATCTAATATAGATTTTTAATAATAGGATATAGAATATGCTTATAAATAAACTGTTTGACACAGCCATCGTGGGTGGTGGAGTTGCTGGTACGGCTTTGCTTTTTACATTGGCGAGATATACTGATTTAAAAAGTATTATTCTTTTTGAGAAGTATGATGAAGTAGCACAATTAAACTCTAATCCAAAAGCCAACTCTCAAACACTTCATGTAGGAGACATTGAGAGCAACTATACTTACGAAAAAGCAGAAAAAGTTAAAAAAGCTTCTTCAATGGTGGCAAACTACATTCAAAATTTTGATGAGGTTGATAGATGTGGATTTGTAAAAGATAAAATGCTTTTGGCTGTAGGAGAAAAAGAGATAGAAGAACTTAAAGAGCGTTATGAAGAGTTCAAGAGATTGTATCCTTATCTTGAGCTTTGGGATGAAGCATTTTTACGTGAGTTTGAACCAAAATTATTAGAAGATAGAGAAGAACCAATCTTAGCCATGGGAGCTAGAGGACAGATTACTACTGTAGACTATAAGGCACTTAGTGAGAGTTTTGTACAAAAGGCATTAGACACAGACAAAAATATACAGATGCGTTACAACGAAGAAGTGACTAAGATTGAGCGAAAGGAAGATGGTAACTATATGATTACCACCGATACAACAACTTTTCGGGCTAAGTCAGTAGTGGTAAATGCTGGTGCGTATTCACTTCTTTTTGCACAAGAGATGGGGTTTGGTTCGCAGTATGCTATTTTGCCTATTGGGGGCTCTTTTTTCTTTACGAAGGAGAAACTTTTGAACTCTAAAGTCTATACCATGCAAAACCCTAAACTGCCTTTTGCTGCGATTCATGCTGACCCTGATATTACACAAAATTGGAACACACGTTTTGGACCTACTGCATTTGCTTTGCCTAAGTTGGAGCGTTATCATGCTTTACATCTCAAAGATTTTATTTCTGCTTTAAACATTGACAAAGATGTGATTAAAGTTTATTTTGACCTTTTTAGAGACAAGACCATTCGTCGTTATATTTTAAAAAATGTGGTAGAAGAGATTCCTGTAGTTGGAAAGGAAGTATTTATTCGAGATGCGAGGAAGCTTATTCCTTCTTTATGCGTTAGTGATATAAGGTTTGCCGATGGTTATGGTGGTATGCGTCCACAAGTGATTGACAAGAAAAATAGAAAGTTACTTTTAGGTGAAGCCAAAATAGAAGAAGGTGGACTCATATTTAACATGACACCAAGCCCTGGTGCTACGAGTTCTTTGTCTATTGCATTGACAGATAGCTTGAGTATTTGTAAGACTTTAAGGGCTACCTTTGATGTTTTGAAGCATGAAAATGAGATACAAACACTTAAAAGTTTTTCTGTAAAGAATTTTATAAAAGAAGAGAGGAACTTAGCCTAAGCGTTTCATATTTAAACTTA
>DQTU01000147.1 GCA_015662615.1 Campylobacterales bacterium
CTGTAAAAGCAGCAGCTGATGCAAAAGCTTTAGAAGAGCAAAAGTTAGCACTTGAAAGTGAGCGAAAAGCATTAGAAGAGGCAAAAGCAAACCTAAAAAAAGCTAAGGCAGAGTTTAAAGAAGCAAAACTTGCATTTGCCAAAGACCAAAATGCTACTGAGGCTATAAAGGTACAACTAGCACAAGACAGAGCAGCATTGGAACAAGCAAACAAAGAGATTGAAGAGGCAAAAGCAAACCTAGAAAAACAAAGAGAGGCTCAAAGATTGGCGCAAGCTCAAGCGGAAGCGATTAAAGCAGCAAGGGCTAAACTTCATAATGTTTTATCTTTAAGTCGAGTCGAGTTTAAATATAACAGTACTGACCTAACACCAAAAAGTGAAACACTTTTAAATAAAGTAGCAGAAGTTATCAAAGCGCAATCAAATTTTAACTATTCAATCTCTGGACATACAGATGCACATGGTAAAGAGAGTTATAACTTGAAACTAAGTGGCGAGCGTGCTGAAAAAGTGAGAGCTTATCTGGTAGGTCAAGGTGTTGATGAAGGGATTTTAACTGCGCAAGGTTTTGGTTCATCTCAGCCAATTGCTGATAACAATACGAATGAGGGGAGACTTCAAAATCGCCGTGTTGTGATTAAAATTGTAGAGTAAAGTGAAGCGACCTTTTAAGGGTCGCTTTTTAAATTGTTATTCTGTTCTTAAAACCGCACCACTACTAGCATTGGTAACAAGCAATCGATACTGTTTAAGCCACACACCTTTAACATCTTTTACAATAGGTTTAAAATCTGCTCGTCTTTTTTCAATCTCTTCATCACTCAGACGGACTGAGAGCTGATAATTATCCACATCAAGGTCAATGATGTCTCCATCTTTTAAAAGACCAATTACACCACCTTCAGCAGCTTCGGGACTAACATGCCCAATACTTGCCCCTCTTGTAGCTCCAGAAAATCTACCGTCAGTTATGAGTGCCACTTTATCACCAAGTCCCATACCCATGATAAGAGAAGTTGGAGCTAGCATCTCTTGCATTCCCGGTCCTCCTCTTGGTCCTTCATATCTGATAACGACAACATCACCAGCTTTTACATCTCCTCCAGTAATTCCCACTATCGCTTTTTGTTGAGAATCAAAACAGACAGCCTTTCCACTAAACACTCTCATGTTTGCATCTATCCCAGCTGTTTTTACAACGGCACCCTCTTTAGCTAAGTTTCCAAATAAAATCGCAAGTCCACCAACTTCTGAGTAAGGATTGTCTATCGTATGGATGATTTTTGTATCGAGAATTTCTGAGTTTGCAATCCTCTCGCCTATCGTCCCACCCTCAACCGTTGGATTATCAAGTGCTAAAACATTATTTCCTCTTTTGGTTATCTCATGCATAACAGCACTAACCCCTCCAGCATTGTGAACATCTTCCATGTGAACGGTTGTAAGTGATGGAGAGATTTTCGCGACATGTGAAACTCTTTTACTCATGTTATTTATATCTGCTAAATTAAAATCAACTCCCGCTTCTTTGGCAATTGCTAACATGTGAAGCACGGTGTTTGAACTTCCACCCATTGCCATGTCAACTGCAAAAGCATTATTTACCGCTTTTGCATTAAGGATGTTTCTCATTTTAAGTCTTTCACTCTCTGCCTCATCTTTTGCAATTTCACAGATGCGACGAGCTGCAACTCTTAAAAGTGCTTCTCGTTCAGGTGTTCTAGCGAGTATGGTTCCGTTTCCTTTGAGTGCGATTCCCATCGCTTCCATAAGTGTATTCATACTATTTGCTGTAAACATTCCTGAACATGAACCACCACTTGGACATGCGGAACACTCTATCTCTATAAGTTTTTCTTCTGTAATTTGTCCAGCTTCATACTCTCCAACCGCTTCAAATGCAGTAGCCAAGTCAATAGGTGTACCATCTTTTAACATCCCAGCTTTCATAGGGCCACCGCTGACAAAAACCGTAGGAACATTTACCCTTAAAGCCCCCATGATCATACCCGGTGTAATTTTATCGCAGTTTGGAATACATATCATCGCATCAAGTTTGTGTGCATTCATAACCGTCTCAATAGAACTAGCGATAATTTCACGACTTGGAAGTGAGTAAAGCATACCATCATGCCCCATGGCAATCCCATCATCCACGCCAATCGTATTAAACTCAAACGGCACACAACCATTCTTTTTTATCTCATCTTTGATAATTGCACCGTACTCATTTAGAAAAAAGTGCCCCGGTATCAATTCATTGAAAGAGTTTGCAATACCGATAAATGGTTTATCAAAATCCTCATCTTTAAGTCCAGTCGCACGAAACAGACTTCTGTGCGGAGCTCTGTGGTATCCCTTTTTTACTTCATCACTTCTCATTATAATTCCCCTATAATTTTTGGGGTATTATAGCGAAAAGGTGGTTAGTTAGAATAATCCAGCCGTTTTTTTCTCATTTTCCAATCTGGCATATGCGTACTTAAGTAATTATAAAATCTTTTGCTGTGGTCTGGATGTATCAAGTGTGCTAACTCATGAAAGACTACATACTCTATGTATCGAGTAGGTTTTGTTATCAAGATGCTGTTTATGTAGAAAAAGTACAAATAGATATGCTCCAACTCGCTTATTGCCATCATTAAACGGATGTCCTTTTATCACATAGTAGAGTAGATTGGCGGCTTTTTGTTCTATGGAGGGTAAAAGATCTTCTCCTTCAAAACTTTGGTAGATATTTAGCAGATTTCCTTTGAGCTCTCCTGCTTTTTCTTGACCAAAAAGCTGTGTGGCTTCACCTTTTTCTATAAGTGTCAAGTTTCACCACATTGTACCATTTCAAAAGCAATATTTTGAAACATATCTGGTAAAATCTTAAATATTTTAGGCTTACTTACGAAACCAACTTTGAACTGCACAAAA
>DQTU01000333.1 GCA_015662615.1 Campylobacterales bacterium
GTGCTTATGTAGAGACAGATGGTCTTTTTGAACTTTTTGGAAAATTTCAGGTTGAGAGATACCTTGAATACAATGGCTACGGTTTTAGCAAATGGTTTGACCCTTTGAGCTACCTATACATTACTAAAGCTATCAATATCTTTGATATTTCCAGAGGCTATGATACTCTTGATGAAGCACTAAAAAGGATAAAAACAGATCTGCATCTTATCTCTTTTAATCGTGATCTGCTATTTATGCCTGAAGAGATGAAAGAGATTAAAATTGTTATGGAGTCACAAGGTCAAAGTGACTTGGTAAGTTACTATGAAGTTGACAGTGATTACGGACATGATGCTTTTTTGGTTGAACTTGATAAGTTTAGCGACTATGTGGCAAACATTTTGAAGCAGTAGATCAATATTGGCTGAATAAAAGGAGAAATTTTGGCAAAAGAGCTTGGGTTTGAAGAGAGAGTTGAGGCAGCAAAGAAGATTATGGAGCAGTTAATGGACCCGGAGATTCCATTGGAAAAAAGTGTTAAGTTATATAAAGAGGGAATGGAGCTGCTAAAAGAGGCTGGTAAGATTCTTGAAAAAGCAAAAATAGAGGTTGAGACTATTGAAAAAGAGGAGATCAATCCGGAGGAGCTTATATGATCAATCTGGCTGCACTCCAAATGCCTACTCAGGGAATGAGTCCAAATGCTCTTGACCACTATTTTAAAACAGCCAAAGCAAAAGATGCAAAGTTGATACTTTTAGGGGAGTATGTTTTAAACCACTTTTTTAAAGAGCTTGAAAAGATGCCTGTAAATATGATCAAAGATCAAAGTAGTCACCATTTAAGGGTTATCAAAGATCTTAGCAAAAAATATGATATGGTTGTTGTTGCTCCAATTGTTCAAGTGAAAAACAAAGTTTGCTACAAAACTATTGTAAAAGTTACTCCTAAGACAACTCATACCTACTATCAGCAGATACTTATTGATTATGGTCATTGGGATGAAGCAAAATATTTTGCAAATGAAGTTAAAGAGTTGGAAGATCCAATGGTGTTTACTCATGAAGGAGTACGATTTGGTGTTATAGGAGGTTTTGAACTTCATTTTAACTGGTTTTTTGATCGTCTTAATGCCAGAGATGTAGATGTGCTTTTACTTCCTACGGCAGCTACATTTGAATCACATAACAGGTGGCGTGAAATTTTAAAAACAAGAGCTTTTTTACATCATATCTATATACTTCGTGCCAACCGTATTGGTGAATATCTTGATAAAGATATTAAGTGGAAATTTTATGGTGATTCTATGTTGATAAATCCTATGGGAGAAGTTAAAAATCTTCTTGAAGATAAAGAGTCATTAATGGTTGTTTCAGTTGATCGCAAGGAAGTTCGTGAAACTAAGAGGCTTTGGGGGTTTGAAAAACATATTAAGAAAAGACAAAATTAAAAAAATATTATATGCTATAATCTCGCTAAAAAGTAGGAGCAGATTTTATGGAAGCCTATTTTCACTACTTTAATCGTCAGGTGATGCTTTGGGGAGAGAACAGACAAGCAAATCTCCAAAATAAAAAAATTGCAATTATTGGTTCAGGTGGGCTTGGTAGTTCATTGGTTATTGCTTTGGGTTCAAGCGGAATAGGTCATATCGATTTGGTTGATTTTGATGAAGTCTCTGTCCACAATATTCATCGCCAGATTGCTTTCAAAGTAGAAGATGTTGGAAAATATAAAGCAGAAGTAGCTGCAAAGTTGGTGGAAAACCGATGTCCATATGTTAAAGTTAAGCCTTTTATTATGAAATTTGAAGAGTTTGCAAAAGAGAGACGATCTTATGATCTTATTTTGGATGCTACTGATAATTTGCCAAGTCGTGCTCAGATAGATAAGTTTTCCAAAGATAGTGGAATTCCATGGATTTACGGTTCTGTTGAAGCATTCAATGGACAGGTATGTTTCATTGAAAAGAGTAGTTTTGATGCTTTCAAGATAATGGATAGAAAACCTGCCGGAATCGCTGCTCCTATCGTCATGCA
>DQTU01000235.1 GCA_015662615.1 Campylobacterales bacterium
GTCTTATCTCTAATAATCTCTCTGAATTGGCAGCACTCTTTAAAAAGAGACATTACAAGCAAATAGGTATCTACTCAGAAAGAAATTTTAGAACCACTAAAAAACTTGTAAAAACACTTTTTGAGATCATGAATATTGCGCACAAAGAAGATCTTAATAAAAAATATATAAAAGTTAATACAAAAACACTTACCATGGCAGCAATCGATATAGGACTTATAGATGTTGAATAATAATTTTGGAGAACTTGTTAAAAAATATGAGAGATATACAATAAAAAGAAGACAAAAAAAACTCTTGTCACTTTTAGGACTTGCGGCTATCATAGCTGCTGGATTTTTCTTTATCAGCAAAAGTGAATTTATTGTCAATAGCTTTAAAAAGACCACTCCTGAATCTTCCACACAGGCAGAGGTAAAAACTTCAAATGACCCCGTACAAGAAATTGTAAAAGAGGAGACAACACAGCCTGAAAAGGAACCACTAAAAAGGGTCAAAGTTAATACTCCAAAAACAGAAGAGCTCCCAAATAAAGTCTATAACCGAAGTGAAAAGAAAATTAAAGAAAGTAATCCATTTCAACTCGAAGTAAAAGAGCGTAAAAATCTCTATTCACTTTTAACAAAAGATAAAGAAGATGGCAATTATAAATCTGCTGTAAATGTTGCTAGTTTCTATTTTGAAGAAAAAGATTATGATAAAGCTGTCACATGGGCAGTAAAAGCGAGTAAAAAAGATCCTAAACAGAGCCTTCCGTGGATCATCTATGCAAAATCAAAAGCAGCTTTAGGCAAAACAAAAGTAGCACAAAAAGCACTATCTATCTATCTGAAACATTCAAACTCAAAAGAGATACAGAATTTGCTAGATAACTTGAAATAAAACACTTTTCGAAAGTTGGATGGGGCTAAAGTACCCACTTCCAAAAGGTATTTCAAGATATCTGTAAATGCGTAAAACTCTTAGAATTGGTGACATCCTAATCGAAGAGGGTAAAATTACCCAAGATCAACTCATGCATGCGCTTGGAGTGCAAAAAGATAGTAATTTTTCAAAAAAACTTGGTGAGATCTTTGTTGAAGAGGGACTCATAGGTGAAAAAGAGTTTGCTCAGGTATTAGCATCTCAGTTTGAGTACGAATTTATCGATCTTTATAGCATCAATATCAACTTTTCCACCTTAAAAAACTTCTCTCTCAATGTACTAAAAAGTGCAGATGCAATTATTTGATGGAATTTTAAGAGAAGTGTTTATCTTAGATATTGAGATATACAACGCCCTAGCCTCTCGTATCAAAATCCTCGGAAATCTTGATATCTCTGAAAAAAGAAGATCTCAAGATGGTAGATTTTCCATGCATGTAAACAACAGTAGATACGACTTTAGACTCTCAACCGCACCTACACTGCACGGAGAATCGATAGTCATGAGGATTTTAGATCAACAAAAAATCCTTCTAAAACTAGATCAACTTGGGATGAATGAAAAAAACCTTAAAAAATTCCAAACACTACTTGAATCACCTTATGGTGTTATGTTTGTAACAGGACCTACGGGAAGTGGGAAAACAACCACACTTTACGCAGCTCTCAATGATATAAAAGATATTGAAAATAAAATCATTACTATTGAAGATCCTATCGAGTATCAACTACCATTGGTTCAACAAATACAAACAAACGATAAAATCGGCTACGCTTTTAATAATATTCTAAAATCTGTCCTAAGACAAGATCCAGATATCATCATGGTAGGTGAGATTCGTGATGATGAGACACTAAATACGGCTGTTGGTGCATCGCTAACGGGTCACTTGGTTTTTTCAACCCTTCATACCAATGATGCACCTAGTGCTATTACAAGATTAGTCCAAATGGGGCTTCAATCGTATCTTATCGCTGACTCTCTTATCGGAATTGTAACGCAAAGATTGGTTCGAAAAATTTGTCTACATTGTAAAGTTGATCATAAACCACAACTTCCTCTTATCAAAAAAGTTGAAGACTACCTTCCTGAAAATTATACCTTTTATCATGGAAAAGGATGTTCAAAATGTGAATTTAGTGGCTACAAAGACAGGGTTATGATCTGCGAAATATTGCGTATCACAGATGCAATTTCTACACAAATATCTGAAGATAAAAACAAACATGAGATCTACCTTGAAGCACTTAAAAGTGGATTTGAACCGATGTTGATAGATGGAATTGGTAAAGCAATAGAGGGGATTACAACCTTAGAAGAGGTATTAAGAGTGGTTAAAACATGAAATACTTTGAAGTTGTATATCTCATAGGTGGAGAAAAAAATAAAACTGTTATCCAATCACTTCATAAGATAGATGCATTTAAACAGTTTCAAGAAATGACACTTGGCATCATGGTCTCTATGAGTGAGATAAATGAGCCATTTAGTCTGAGATTTGAAAACTATATGAAGTCCCTTAAAAAAAGTTCTTTCAAAAGAAAAGTAAAACTAGAA
>DQTU01000335.1 GCA_015662615.1 Campylobacterales bacterium
ACAAGCACTTTTTCTTCACAACTTGTGTACGTAGTCCTACATTTAGTTACTGTACATTTTTTAGCAACCACAATTCCACCTGTTGTACAAGCATCTGCTCCACTATTTTTATAACTGATACCACTTGTTTGTACTTCATCCCAACACTCTTGCTTAGGAACTTTTTTAATTACGGTTTTCCAAATTGGCTCACACTTTATAACTGGAAACTCACATGATACTGATCCTGCTTGAAGGCTTACTGCCAATCCTAATACTGCTAATGATGATATAATTTTTTTCATCTCTTACCCCTTTTTATTTTTAGATAAATTTTTTTTACCTTGTAAGTATATAATGATTGGGTATTTGAAGTCAATTTAGAGGGTATTTATAAATTATTGAAGTAACTTTTGATTATTTGAAATTATCTGAAATAATGAGTATAGAAAGAGCGTAGTACTTTATAAGAAAGTACTACTTGATCTATTTTATATTAGCTTTTTGGGTTTTGGAAGTATGTTTTCATATCTCTTTCAAGTTCTTCCATCTGTTTTAAACCAACATATCCATCAAGAATTTTTCCATCTTTGATATAGAGAAGTGCTGGAACTTGGGGTGTACCATACTTTGCAACAAGTGCTTCACTCTTTTCGATATTGACTTTATAGATTTTAATACCTCTAGATTTTGCATCTAATTTTATAAGATTTTGCTCCATCTCTTTACATGGATTACACCAAGTAGCATAAAAGTCTACAATGAAACTTCCTTTTTGAATCGTCTTTTCAAACTCTGTTATACTCTTTAAATGATCAAAAGCAAATGTGCTTGAAGCACCTAATACAGTGACTAATGCAGCTGCTGCTAATTTTTTCATATCTTCTCCTTTGAAGCTTTTTATAATCCTAACATAAAAAATTAAACTTAGTATAAAATCTTTAAAATAATGATAAATAAATTTTACCTTAGTTACCTATCGTGACTATTTTTTCTTTTTTTGCTATAATACAATCCTAGATTAGGTACAGCAGATGATTGCTAGCAATTGCTAGAGGAAAGTCTGGGCTGCAATAAGACAAGGTTCCATCTAACGGATGGCTGGGGTAACCCAAGGGATAGTGCAACAGAAAGTATACCGCCACATTTGTGGTAAGGGTGAAACGGTAAGGTAAGAGCTTACCAGTGCTTTGAGTAATCTCAGCAGCTATGTAAACCCAACCTGCAGCAAGAAGTGTATGGTATAAGTCTTATGATTTTGCACTTTGCTAAAGGACTATTGTAAAATAGTCATTAGATAAATAATCATCCAACGACAGAATCCGGCTTATCGCTGTACCTATCTTTATCTATACATCTCTCAACTATAGCTTACATATAAATACTGTAATCACATACACACCATCAACATAATATATTAAATTATTATATTTTTAAATAAAAACTAAAGTATATTTAATTTATGCCGATATATGACTTGTAGACAAATATTTTATAAGGAGGCTCGTATGAGAAAGATATCTTTTGAATACTTGAGTTTAGAAGGGAGTGATACATGATAAAAATTATTATTATGAATATTGTTCTACTTCTTTTATATACAGGATGTGGAGGCAGTAGTGAGCCACACATAAAAGATAAACCTATTACAGAAAATCCTGGTGACGGGAATGGAGATTCAATTCCAAAAACAACAAGAAGTATATATAGTTTTACAATATATACCCAAAGCAGTGGTGAGAGTGAAGCTAATGCAACTGCAAGCATCAACAACTTTCATTTAACGATTCAAAGAGCCTCTGAAATACTTTTTGATTCAAAAAATGAGAATGATAATTACAGTGTGCGTTCAAACCAAGATAGTTCTATCTCAATCAGTTCAAAAAGCATGTTAAAAATCGGTGATATTTTAACACTCAATGCTGATGGTTTTACACCACAACAGCAAAGTATTGACGAGGCTATGCTTGAAGCCAATAGTATGAGAATAGCACTAAAGCCTATCGGGTCAAGACAGGTTTTTGAATTAGGTGCGTTAAATTCAGGGCGTGTTACAACACGGTTTGCCATGGGAGCATCTACAAAGGTTAATGGTGAGGATATAGAGTTTAAAACTCATGATAATGCGGTAGTTCTTAATATCAAAAAATCACAAATTGAACGTATTGCAAAAAGAGTAAGCAGATCAACTAAAGCAGATAAAAATACAAAAATTTATCTTGATATCAC
This sequence comes from Campylobacterales bacterium, assembly GCA_015662615.1. Lineage (GTDB taxonomy): Bacteria > Campylobacterota > Campylobacteria > Campylobacterales > QNZT01 > SZUA-1433. The sequence goes on from DQTU01000335.1 coordinate 2,209, forward strand.
AACAGTTGATCCCAAAACAGAGTATGACTCAGCAATTGGTGACTTTACCTATAGCCCAGAGAAAGAGCCAAGGTCTACTAAAAATATCAGAGCAGTTAATCAAGCTGATACGATGCTTGAATCAGTAGTAATGGCTAGTATTTCTATGACAACCTCTGAAGGTGAAGAGATTCACTGTTTTGATGGAAGTGATTATGATGAAAGTAGTGGCGAATGTTCAGGTGGTGCTACTGCAACACTTAAGATGAAGATACCTTCATCCCAATTTGAACAGTATGCTGATAAATATAACAAAGGTGAAAGAACTATACCTCTTTATCACTACTCTACTTCTAAAGCAACATGGATTAGACAAGTCAAAGATGGTAATGCTATTGACGGTGAGTTAATACTAGAAGATTTAAATACCAATGGTAGTGCTGATGAAGGAGATACACTTTATCTCTCTGGTAGTGTAGGTCATTTTAGTTACTGGAATGGAGATACACCAAGAGAAGTTATAAAATTAAATGGAAATATTGTATTAGAAAGTGGTGCAAAACTTCCATCTGGTACGGTAGTCGTATCAAAGGGTGTGGATTATACAGGTCGTTCTTTTCGTGCACCAATCACTTCGCAGTTTTCATATAGTGGACTTGGATCAAAAGATAGTGCAAAAGTAGAGTTATATCTACAATATCCTGATGGAACTAAATCAGAATCAATCTTTGTACAAACAGAGACAGAAGATTTAGAGGTAAGTGAATCACTAACATGCGCTTATGAAATGCAAGAGATTACATTAACTATTACAGATTTGGATGGTAATCCACTTAATGGTGCACTTATAAAAGGGGCCGGAAGCTCTTCATCCACTGATTCTGAAGGTCATGTAGTGGCAGAGATATCAAAAGATGCTGAGACAAAAATAACTGCATCATATAATACGGGAACATTTGTCACGAGTTCAAGTAAATTTATTAGTGCCAATGATACAACCATCAAACTAGATACAAGAAGTTTTAAAATAGAAGGAGTTGTAAATTTTCAAGATGAAAATGGAGATGCGGTTGATTTTAAAAATGGATATGTTGATATCTATGATTATGAGAGTGGATTGTATAACAGAGTTTATGTAAAAAATGGAGCTTATGAATTACTACTACCATTTAACAAACTTCAAAGTGGTAAAACAGTTACCATGAATGCTGGTATTTTTGTTCCTCTATATGCTAAATTTATAAATAAAGAGCAAACTATTACAGTGAGCGATGCAGATATGCAGGCAAAAAGTAAAACATATAATTTTTCATTTACACTTCAGCCTTTTATCGTGAGTGGAAAAGTAAGCAATCCTTTTGCAAAAAGTTCACAAAATGGTATCCCAAATATCACAATTTATAGTGACTCTCAAAGTGTACAAAGTGATGAAAATGGTAACTACCAAATGTTACTTTTTTATAAAGAAGGTGGACAGACTTTAAGAGCTTATGATCCTATAAATGGAGATGTTGTACGCCCTACGGTAATCAATATTTCAGAAAATGAGCAAGACCAAGACCATAAAGATAAAAACTTTATTATCGATCGAAGAAGTGCAAATATCGAAGGATCTGTGATCAATGAAAAAGGTATTCCTGTTCAAGGTGTACTTGTTTATACCAGTTATGGATGGTTATCAGCAGTTACAGATGAAGAAGGAAAATTTAGTTTTGAGATAAATGATGCCTCCATGCTGGGACGGGAAAATATCACATTGTATGTTTATGATGCAAATGATAATACAAAGCGTCTAGGTGTTCATGCACTTAATGGGGCATTGCAAAGAGGTAAAACTATTGAGGTAGGAGAGATAAGTATCTCAACCAATATCGCACCGATTATCAAAAGCGTAACATGGGATGAACCAATTTTAGGTCAACCAATGAATATATATGTAGATGCATATGATCCAGACAATAATCAACTAAAGAGAACAATTACTTTTGATGGCATCGAAACAGAAGTGATACAAGGTATGGCAACAATTACACCAGGTGCTACTGGAAGATTGGAGTTTACCACTAAAGTTGAAGAGATTGATGGGGAAGGTTTGAGTGCAGAGATAACACAAAGTATGATTGTAAGTGAAAATGCTAAACCGGTAGTAAATACAATCACAGGTTTTGTCAAAGAGTATAAAAAAGCGTCCAATATGATAATCAATATACAAGCATCAGATCCAGAGGGTGCAACTCTTGATTATCATGCAAAACTCTTTGATGCTTATGGAAGAGATGTCGATTTTGTATCAGTGTCAGGTAGTCAAATTACTATTGACAGCAGTATTGTAAATGGTAGATACCGTTTAACGGTTTATATTAGTGACGGCATTGATGAGATTGAGAGAAACTTTGCATTTGTTGCAGATAACAATGAAGCACCTAAAAATTTGAGTGTTTCAAAAGATGGATCTAGTATCGAAAAAATGGTTTATGCTAGAGATGGTGATGCTACATTTGATTTGGTCGCAAATGCGGAAGATAATGATGCGTTAACCTATACATGGAGCTTCAATGAATCACTTGGAAGTGTTTCTGCGAACAAATTGATTATTAATCCATCTGGTAAAGTTGGGATTTTTCCAATTACTGTTTCAGTAACTGATGGAAGAGTTTATATCTCAAAAGAGATCACACTAGTTATCGAAAGTAATTTAAAACCAATTATAGAAGAGATCACACTTAATCCTCAAACACTTACAAAAGTAGGTGAAGAGATTCAAGATGCACAAGGTAATCCAATTACGCAGTTAAGTGTTCAAGTA
>DQTU01000332.1 GCA_015662615.1 Campylobacterales bacterium
ATAGAGGATAATTCTGGATTTAACATTGTTTTAATTGAAAATACATTTTGTTTTTTAATGATGTTTGCAGAATATGTTGGTTGATTTAAAATCTTTGATTGTTCTGCTGTAAGCATAATATCTTTATGCATTTTTGCTATTGGCATAGGTTCGCTCACAATTGCCAAACTTTGCTGGGTATATTTTAAAATATCATCACTCTCTTTCGAAGGTTTATGATTTACTATGGTTGCTAATAAATTTGTTAAAACATCTCTTGCCTTATCCCATTTTGTCTCATCCCTTTGTGCAATCATGACTCTTGCATATCTATAGGTAGAGAGTTCATAGAGTTTATCTCTCTGTTTTGACACTAAGAGATACTGTTTTTCAGCTTTTGCATAACGTTTAAGATTTTCTAGTGAAGTTGCATAATGAAACCTAGTATTACTATCATTTTTGACTTTTTTAAAATATGTTTTGTATGCGGTATAGATTTAAGATACTGTTTTTTTAAAAAATATGTTTCTGCTCTATATTTTGAATTTAATTTTGTCTTATAAATTGGTTTTGGAACTAACTTTTTATAAAGTATTAATATCGCACTATTTTTTGTACGTTTTATGACCGGTTTTAAAACTTTTAAACTCTTATCTGATCTTTTTGTCCAATAGTATTGATTTGCTAAAAACAGTACCGCATTTTCATTAAGCTTATTTTCCGATACAAAACGCTCTAATTTTGTAAATCCAAGCTTCTCATAACCTAATCCTTCAAGTTCATAATAGTACTTTTTAAAATCTTCAAATGATTTACTCTTTTTATAAACAGCTTCCAATTTATCTGCTCTAACAAAAAGAACTTCTTGATCCTTTTTTTGTAACGCTTGATAGATGGGATTATTGATACTTTTTCTCCAGTATCTCATTTTTAACTTTTTTGCATCATCTTTTCGTCCTTCTTTTATGTATAAGTTATATAAATTCAATGCGCTATCTACACTACCTCTCTCTTTTAAATCTTCTATATAAGAGTGTTCAATGGTTTCATTTTTTATCTCATTCATCAATAGTTTTGCTTTTTGATGATTTGTTTCTAATGCCAAGATTTGACTGAGTACAATTTTGGCTTCATTGAAATTTCTCTTTTTGATATATGCACGGGCTAACACTAACCTAGCGTTAATATTGGTAGGATCATTCAGAGCTTCTTTTTTAAATGCATCTATATCTATTTCTAAAGAGTGCAAGAAGGAAAAAAACAGAGAAATAAGTACTATTATGCGCATGGTAAAAACTCCATTTATATTTATAATTCAGCTGAAAAGTTTAATTGATGTAAATAGATTTTTTTAACTTTTTTGCTGTTATGGAGTAAATATATCTATAAAATGTGTCAAAGTTATGTCAAAAATTAAATTATCTTAAATAATTTCTATATTTCATTAAATAATTGCATTAATTAAGAAATATTTACATTTTAGAAGTGGGGTAATTGTAATTTAACCAAAATGGATTTATTCCATTTTGGTAGGGGAATAGTGTTTAGAATCTTCTTCCTAAGCTAAATTCGATCTTAGAGGTTCTATCTCCCTCTTCATCATCAAGTGCTTTAGCGTAAAATAGTTGTAGTGGAACACCAAGTGGTGATTTTGCCCATTCGATTCCAGCACCTATTGAAGATCTGTGGATTTCATTAAACTTATCATTACCAGTCATACCGTAATCATAAAAACTCAAAATCCTCATTTGGACTGATTCAATAAGAGGAAGTGAAAACTCTATAGATCCTGCAGCCATCTTTTTAGCACCTACTAATGCTCCTTCATCATTTCTAGGTGAGAGTGTTCCTGATTTAAATCCTCTTACTGTTCCCATTCCACCAAGATAGAGTTTTTCATTTAGGGGAAGATCTCCTCTATCATTTACAGTACTCACACGCCCTTTGAGTCTAAAGATAAGATCATAATCAATTAAGTCATCAAGTCCATAATAGAATTTTGCCGAGAGTGTATTTCGTAAAAATTTAGCATCCCCATTAAGACCTGCATATTCAAATCCTGCACTGATATTAACACCGGAGCGCGGCAAATAGTAATCATCAGTATTGTCATAAGATATTGAAGGAGCAAGAGCACTTTTTATAATACGCCCCTCTTGGTAATAGATACTATCTTGTAAACTTTCTGAGACATCAGTTAGTTCTATATCTTCATATAGATAAGTTAGAGAAGCATGAAGATGACGTCCTATTTTACGTCCTAACTTAAGACTCCCACCAATTGATTTTTCATCATAATCATAATAATCAAAATCTTTTTTAAAGACATTTCCACCTAAACTATAGAGTGAGTCAAAAACACGGGGATTGAAAAAGTTCAGACTTCCACGAAGTGTTTTCTCTGAAGTATCGATATCCATACCCACTTCGATACCGCTTCCTAAAAAGTTTCTATCTGAAATTCCTGCATTGACTCCAAGTCCGTCATAACTTCCATATGAGATACCACCCATGATACTTCCAGTGCTCGCTTCGTCAACATTGACAATAAGATCCATTTTGTCTTTTTCGATCTGTTTTGGAGTGATTTTAACATCATTAAAATATCCAGTTCTTTTTAGCGCATTAGTTGAATCAGTAAGATCTTTTTGACTAAATTCTTCTCCTTCGGTAAGGTATAATTCACGTCTGATAACTCTGTCAACTGTTCTTGAATTCCCAGAAATTGTTACATTATTTACATAAACTTTTTCATTTGGTTTGACAACATATCTTATGTTTGCAATGCCGTTTGCTCTATCTTGTTTAACATCTGGGGTGACATTTGAAAATGCATACCCTTTATTGGATACTGCTTCTCTGATTTTTCCCATGTCGCGTCTAAGTTTTTCAACACTAAAAATATCTCCAGATTTTAGTTTAAAGTTCTCCTTTAGTGTGTCAGAGGTTGTAATCTCTTCATCGATGATAACTTCTACACTACCAACCTTATACTGGATACCCTCTTCTATTTTATAAGAGAGACTTGCACTATAATCATCAAAATGTGTTCTTAGTACAGGTTTCCCAACTACAGCATCAAGATATCCATTTTTAAGATAAAACTCTTTGATACGCATCGCATCAACTTTAAGTTGATCTGCTTTGAGTATTCCATCATCTCTTCCAAAAAACCAACCCATAGATTGCTCTTTTTTATTGGCAAGGTAGGGTTTAAAATCCTTATAACCAAAATCTTTTGCTCCATAAAATTTGATCTCTTTGATATGGATATTTTCACCTTTGTTGACTTCTATACTGGCTTGAATGCTACCGCTGTGTAAGGCTTCATTTTCTATCTCAACAACAGAGTCAAAATACCCTTTTGATTCAAGATCTTTTTCAATTCTGTTTTTGACTGATTTTATTTTTGTCTCATCATAAATATCGCCTTTTTTAATACCAGCTCGCTGAAGTGTCTCTTCATTTTTTTCTTTAGAGAGTCCACTTAACTCTACTTTTGCAATTACAGGTTTCTCTTTTAGATGATAGATAAGTATACCGCTCTTCTCTTCAACCCAAATATCTTCAAAATATTGTTGTGAATAAAGTTTTTTAATGCTCTCATCAACAGCTACCGGATCAAGTGTATCTCCACTTTTTATATTAATAATCTCTTTGGCTATAGCATCAGAGATATGGATAAGACCATCAAATTGAATATCTTTAATTGTCGTAGCTTGAAGTGTTGTAATACTTAGTAGTGCTAAGATGGGAAAAATTTTGCGAATCATAGAAAATTTACCTTTTTTGAAATTTATAAAATAGATTTGACCGATATACTAACATTTTAATGTAAATATACTATCATTTTAATAATTAAATTATAAATGAGACGATGATATGGTAATTGGAATTGTAGGATTAGGGTTAATGGGGGGTTCTTTAGGCTTAGCGCTTAAGAGTACCATGGAAGATGTGAAGTTGGTTGGATTTGACCACAATAAAATACATTGTGAGGAAGCAAATAAACTTGGATTTGTGGATGAGATAGTTTCGTTTGATATTCTTAAAAAAAGTGATGTGATAATTTTAGCCATTCCCGTAGAAGCAATAATTAAAACATTTGAAAATTTGAAAGATATTGAACCAGATACAACCATTATAGATCTTGGCAGCACAAAAGCAAAAATAGTTGCTCTTACACCAAAAGAGATAGAGACAAATCTAGTGGCAGCACATCCTATGGCTGGTATTGAAAAGTTTGGACCAAATGCTGCTTTTGGAGAATTGTACGCAGGGCAAGTTGTTGTGTTGTGTGATATAGAGAAAAACAGCCCTCTTCATAAGCAAAGAGCTATTGATATCTTTAACGCATTAAAAATGAAAATAGTCTATATGAACGCAAAAGCACATGATCTTCATGCTGCCTATATCTCACACCTTCCACATGCGATTAGTTACGCTCTTGCAAATAGTGTTTTAAAACAGGAAGATCCTAAAAGTATCTTGGCGCTTGCAGCGGGTGGTTTTAGAGATATGAGTCGAATTGCAAAAAGTTCACCGAACATGTGGAGTGATATTTTTCAACAAAACAGTACAAATCTTTTGCACGCCATTGAGGGTTTTGAGAGGGAATTAACCACGGTTAAAAAAATGATAAAAGAGGAAGATGATGAGGGATTAAAAAAGTGGATGCGGAGTGCAACAACACTACATAAAATCCTCTAGACCGTAGCACTCATCTCTTTGATATAGAGATTGATCTCCTCTTCAGGGATCGCTTCAGAAAAATAGTATCCCTGCATCAAATGACATCCTTTGGATTTTAGAAATTCCACTTGCTTCCCAGTTTCAACACCTTCTGCAACCACTTCAAGAGAGAGTTGCTGTGCTAGTGTTATTATGGTTGATGCTATCTGCATTCCATCTTTATCACTTGGGATATCATTAATAAAAGATTTATCAATTTTTAGTTTCGTAATAGGGAGTTTTTTTAGACGGCTCAAAGAGGAGTATCCAGTTCCAAAATCATCAATAGCGGTATTGATACCAATCTCTTTAAGGTTGCTTAATACACTTTGGACTTGATCAATATTTTCCATTAAAAAATCTTCAGTTACTTCAAGTTCTAGAAGTGTTGGATCAATGCCACTCTCTTTTACAATATTTTTCAGGGTCTGCTCTAGGTGGTTTTGTGTTAATTGTTTACTTGAAATATTAACAGCAATTTTAGCCCTAACGCCTTCATTTTGCATAAATTTAATTTGTTTGCATGCATGCTGTAAAATCCATTTCCCTACTTTTGACATAAATCCACCCTCTTCAGCAAGTTCGATAAAATTATCAGGAGTGATTATCCCATATTTTGGATGTTCCCAACGCACAAGTGCTTCAAATGCTTCTAAGGTATTATCTTCTGTATTCATAATCGGTTGATAGTATAGTTTTAATTGGTTGTTAGCGATAGCGCTTCTAAGATCATTTGAGAGCTTCAATCTCTCTGTTGCATCGGTATTCATATCTTCAGTAAAGTATTTATAGATGTTTTTACCACCATTTTTTGCTGTGTACATTGCCATATCAGCATTTTTGATCAATGATTCGATCTCATTTGCATCATCAGGAAAAATAGCAAT
>DQTU01000240.1 GCA_015662615.1 Campylobacterales bacterium
ATTTAATCTTTTGTCAACCCATGATCTAGTTCCAACGAACTTCCACATTAATGCTGTAAAAATTCTTTGACTCAAAGACCCGTGTCTTAATAGTGTTAATGCCCAATTTCTATAGCTTATAAGTTCCAACAAAATTTTTAGATTATCTTTGTTATTGCTACAATATTTTCCCCTAACTGTATACCCTCTCCAATGGTAAGATATCGCTGTAGGAACATAGATAGCTTTCCATCCAAACTTCCAAGCTCTCCATGAAAGTTCGACATCTTCACCCATTGTCCAAAGTTTACTCCAGAATAATCCAACATCTTTCAACATTTTAATTCTATACAGAACAGAGCAAGCACAACAACCTATAACATTTACCTTATAATCATACTGGTTTTCGTCATATTCGTTCATACCTCTATCTATCACATATCCGAGTCCACACTTCCATGAATAGTAATTGCCATATTTAAAAATAAGACCTGTAGTGTCAAGAATTCTACGATTCCAAGCTTTATATACCTTAGGTTGAGCTAAGCCAATTTTTTCGTTTTTCTCACATACCTTAATTAATTCCTCTATACAGTCTTGCTCGACCCATGCATCATTATTCAGCAAGAAAACATACTTATAATTTTTCTTGATAGCTAAACTCATTGCCTGATTGTTACCCTCACAAAATCCCAAATTTTCCTTATTTAAAAATTTATAATCAATATATTTATCAACTTTATTTAACCATCTTTGGTAGTAATCATTCCAACCATTAAATACCAATGCTATATCAACACCCGCATGATATAAACTTTTTATAGCTTTTGTAGTCTTTTCAGTTTCCTTGTAGGTTATAACAATACCTAAGCAGTCGTTCAAGCTGTTCACCCACCTATAATCATTTCAAGTAACTTGTTAAATTTATCTGCAAATTCTTTTGCTCTCTTCTTAGGTTCAAACTCTTTTGAATATCTTTTATATATTTTAGATAATTTTTTTCTAATGTCTAAGCTTAATCCATAATAAAATATTATTCCTTTAAAAATTTTATCTAACGGTTGTATAAATTTATACCCTCTATAGCTAAAGCCGAACTCACTTTTAACTTCTACCTCAACTTTTTCAACTATTTCTTTTGTTCCTGTCATATCCGAAACAACAACAGGCAAACCAGCTCTCATCGCTTCAAGTGTTGCGACTGGATAAGCTGAGCATCTTCCAGCATGAACAAATAAGCTGGCTTTTTTAAACACTTCTGAAAGATCTTCTACGTATCCCAAAACCCTGACACCATCAACTTTTTCATACTCTTTTGGATGCCCCCTTCCAACTATCCATAGCTCTAACTCAAGATGCTTTTTCACAAGTTTAAACTGCTCCACCAAAACATCCATTCCTATACTAAACCTCGGCTGACCTACAGATACGATTATATTTGATTCAAGGTTTGGCTTAACTTTACCGAGTTTTTCATAGCTATCTTTTGGAATAGGTGGTCTCACGACTTCAATTGGAACACTTATCACCTTCTCAGCATATTCTTTTACAAACGGAGACACAGCGATAGCAGCATCCAAGACTTTAGCAGAAATTTTGTGGATTAGAGTTTCTGCAGTGGAATAGTGAGGTTGCCTCTTAACCAGATTTATGAACGTCTCATCCGCTAAAAGACCTATAACAAATCCGTTTTTTCTGAATAATTTTTTACGAAGATACAATGGAAACATTGGTATTCCACCCTCTAAAAGATAGATGTCATAGTCTGGGTATTCCTTCGCCATCTTAAAAGCCTCAACAAACCTCCTGAACCCGTTAACGTTACTGCGATAAGCAGGATAAACATCCGCACCTATTGCCTCAACAAACGGCTTATGAGCCTCATGCATTCCTGCGTAGATGAACACAACATCCATTATTCACCTCTCAGCAAAGGTGTTTTTAAGATTTTTTCGGTCATCGTTAAGGAATGTAGTATCCCGAAATAACTTTACACCCGAACAAGACTGCCATGCGAAGCTGACCAACGAAGACATTGAGAATAGTGAAGCAGTGGCTTAAGGGAAAGCCAATAACGAAGATAGTTCTTTCAGGTAACAAGAGAATCCATCAGATAATCAAAAAGTTCAGTTGAGGCTGTTGTTAGATGGCATAATGAAATTTGGGATACTACAGTCATCGTTAAGGATTTCCTGAGTTAGTTTAATGTTATCTCATCTTTGGCAAAACTGTTAAACGATAAGCCTGTCGGATGACGTTTATGAGCAGTTAGTGAAGATAAAAGGCAGTAGATGTTTTCTGAAGTAATTAGAGAGCTGATAAAGAAAAAGGGAAATGCAGATGGCTTTCGGAACGAGAAGTGAAAAAGAGGATAAGAAGCTGGAAAGAGAAGTA
>DQTU01000299.1 GCA_015662615.1 Campylobacterales bacterium
GTTCCTACTGGAAGTTTGGTTTGTACCCATCCATCACTATCTGATCTAAATTTTTTTGTACCATCAATAATGATTTCATTATTGGCTAAAGGTTTCCCATTTTTTAAAACAAAGATAGATACGGTACCGCTTTTTAGAACCTCTGATGCGTTGGTAAAAGAGATAAAAAATAAAATGGGCAAGATTAATTTCATAAAAGATCTCATAGACACTCCAAATTGTTATTTTTACATTTTTCTATATTTTTTCTGATCATAGTGGCTTTTGAAAAAAGTGCACTTTTTGTTAATTTTTTGAGATGGTGCTCTGCCTTGGTAAAATCTTTGACCATAAAGTATGAGTAGGCGAGGGCATATCTAAGGTTTTCATCTTCAAGCATGTTGTATCTAAACAGTGCATTTTTCATAGCAATTACTTTTGCAAACTCTTCTCTATCGATAAAAATGGCAATTTTTTGTTTAACTTTTTCTCTTTTATCGGTGATTTGCGTATTGAGATAAAGTGCATGAGGTATTGCGCCTGTGCGTCTATGCATTTCAGCTGCTTCATGGGTATATTTCTTGTCGTAATAAGAACTTTTTTCAAAAAGATCAGCAGTCGTATGTCTCATGTCTTTTTTAAGATAGAGATGCCCCAATACGATACCTACTTGGGTATCTTTTGGAAATAACAATTTTGCTTTTTCCAATACTTTTATTGCTTTATCTACTTGATTACTATTTGCTAAGGCTCCAGCAATTGCAGTATAATCCTTTGCTTTTGGTTCTATCGCTGCAAAATAATCCTCAGAAATCTCCAAAGCTTTCAGGTAAAGTCCCAGATCTATATAATAATAAAACTTTTGTTTTAACAGAGTCGTATCTTTTGGAAATTTTTCATATCCAATGTTTAGTGTATCAAATGCATTGGCATGCTCTTTGAGTTTCCAGTAACAATCCGCACGCAGAGTATACAGCTGAGGCTTGTTATCTCCAAGTTTTCCTGCAAGATCAAGTGATTGAATTGTCTGCTTATAATTTTTGAGTTTATAGTGTGCTTCGCTGATATTAAGATAAAGTTTTCCTATCTGCTGGGCTCTTAATTTTTCAACATCAAATTTTGGCGCTGCTTTTTTCTCTTGCTTTTTCTCAAAGAGGTATTTATAAACGGTAAACTTCTCTTTTGCCTCGTTTGGTACTTCATAGGTTTTATGTTTAGTCTCTTCAACTGCTTTTTCAAAATGTGCTATAGCATCAGTATACTTTTGCATTTTCATGTTAATGATACCATTCATGCTATGGTATTTTGCACTATCAAACTCTTTTTTAGTGGTATCTACTAACTTTAACTCAAGTTTGGCTTTTTCAAAACTTCCATCATAAATCATCATCGTAGCCAAAGCCATGTGATCCACAGGCGGCGCTTTACTTTTTCTTTTTGCCTCTGCATTTACCGTTAAAAATGCTAAAATCAAAAAGAGATATATATTATTTTTAGACATCTTTTTCCTTAATTAAAATCAAA
>DQTU01000199.1 GCA_015662615.1 Campylobacterales bacterium
GTAAATATAGAACTATCTATAATTAGTTCTTTAATTTTTGTTGGTTTATTATTTGCCCCATATTGTTTATTGATATAAAATTTAGATGCTATTTCTATATTTTCTATATTTAGATTTTCAATTTCTCCCCCAAAAAAATCAAATTTACACAATTCAACATTTTGTTTATATTGTATATCTGTTATATCTCCTAATTGAAAATTATCAAATTTACATTCATCAAATAATATACGTCTTCTTTGTTCATCAATATTTGATAAAAGGTGTTTAGTTAAATCAGTTTGTATTCCAAGAAAAATACACTTCTCAAATACTATTTTATGAAAGCCATTTTTTTCAATGTTTGGTTCATATTCAAACATACAATTAATAAAGGATATTCCCTCAAAAGATCCTTTTATATTATAGTCATTTGCTAACTGTTGCATATATGATTCAGATAAAACATAAACATCTACCCTGAATAAAAATATTTTTATTACTAGAATCTAAGAATAATTTTCCATCATTTATTTCTAAGTTTAAGTCTAGTATTTCAAGATATTCGCACATTATATTTACCTATTTTTTACTGGCCACATATTCAATTTAAATTAAAAATCAATAGCTTTAAGATATTGGGTTTTAATTATTACTATTGTATCTAAAGAAGTTTATCATCTTTACTCTAACCACAAAATAAGCCCCATTTCAGTAAAATCTCTTAAACTCAATTAATAGGTAAATACTAAATGGACAATATACAAGAAGTTCTAAAAACTCATAAGCTGACTCAAGATGATTACACACATATTAAAAAGATATTAGATAGAGAGCCAAATCTCCTAGAAATTGGTATCTTTTCAGCGATGTGGAGCGAACACTGCTCTTATAAATCAAGTAAAAAATACCTTAATGGTTTTCCAACAGAAGCTCCATGGGTTATACAAGGACCGGGTGAAAATGCTGGTGTTATTGATATCGGTGATGGTATGGCTGCTGTTTTTAAAATGGAGAGTCACAATCATCCATCGTTTATCGAACCTTATCAAGGAGCTGCGACTGGTGTGGGTGGAATTTTAAGAGATGTATTTACCATGGGTGCTCGTCCGATTGCAAATATGAACGCACTTCGGTTTGGAAATGTGACTAGAGATGATAAAGTTAGTCGTCATCAGCGTTATCTAGTTCGCGGAGTGGTTGCTGGAATTGGTGATTATGGAAACTGTATGGGTGTTCCAACTATCGGTGGAGAAACTTTTTTTGATGATGCTTATAATGGAAATATCTTAGTAAATGCCTTTACTTTAGGGACTTGTAAAAGTGATGAGGTCTTTTTAGGAATTGCAGAGGGAATTGGAAATCCTGTTATCTATGTAGGCAGTAAAACGGGACGAGATGGTCTTGGTGGGGCTGTTATGAGTAGTGATAGTTTTACCCAGGAGAGCAAATCCCTTCGTCCAACGGTGCAAGTGGGTGATCCTTTTGCCGAAAAACTTTTGCTTGAAGCGTGTTTAGAACTTTTTCAACAAGATTATATTGTCGGTATTCAAGATATGGGTGCGGCTGGGCTTACTTCTAGTTCATTTGAGATGGCAGGACGAAGTGGAAGTGGCATGAAGATGGATTTAGGTCTTGTTCCTGCTCGAGAAGAGGGCATGACTCCTTATGAGTTTATGCTTAGTGAGTCACAAGAGCGAATGCTTATTTGTGCTAAAAAAGGGTGTGAAGATAAGATTATCGAGATCTTTGAAAAATGGGATCTTGATGTTGCGGTTATCGGTGAAGTAACAGATACTGGCAACATGGAGTTGTTGTGGCATGGAGAGGCTGTTGGAGAAATTCCAATTGACCCTATTACTGAAGAGGCTCCAGTATTAGATCGTCCAATAAAAAGACCTGACTATTTAGATGAGATAAAAGATACAACGATTGATGATTTTGATAAAGTGAACAATGATGAAGCTTTTGATAAGATCTTTGGCTCCTTAGAAGTAGTTAACAAAGCATGGATCTATGAGCAGTATGACTCAATGGTTCAAACCAATACCATAAAAGAGCCTGGAAGTTTAGATGCCTCTGTTGTGCGAATCAAAGAGAATGGCAAAGCGTTAGCTATGAGTAGTGATTGTAATCCAAGATACTGTTATATCGATCCTGAGGGTGGAGCAGCAGCAGCTGTCATGGAGAGTGGTAGAAATGTTGCTATGAGTGGTGCTACGCCATTAGCGATTACGGATTGTTTAAACTATGGAAATCCAGAAAATCCAGAGGTTATGTGGCAATTTGCACAAGGGTGTGAGGGAATCAAAAAGGCATGTTTGGCTCTAAATACTCCTGTGGTAAGTGGAAATGTTTCACTTTATAATGAGACAAATGGTGTGAGTGTGTTTCCAACTCCAAGTATCGCTATGGTTGGATTAAATGAAGACCAAAATAAAATCCTTCCCTCAGTCTTTCAAAAAGATGGAGCTTCGCTTTATCTTATAGGTGAGAGCAGAAGTGAATTTGGTGGAAGTCTTTATATGAAAGAGTTGTTTGACAAAGTTGAGGGAACACTTCCTGAAATCTCTTTTGAAAAAGAGTTGAACCTTTGGAATTTTATCA
>DQTU01000297.1 GCA_015662615.1 Campylobacterales bacterium
AGTGCATCAAAAATAAGAGCAAAAGGTCTGTTACAAAGCTTTCTAAGTGTCTCTTCAAAACAGAAATCGATAAAAAATCTACTAGAAAACGCAATCGTATTTTTCCAAGCAGATACCTTTGTGAGAGAGAAAAAGTTTATACAATTTTTTAAATTATGTGAAGAGCATGAGTTTTTGGAAGATACCAAAATCTATAATAAAGTGATTTCAATCACGCAGTTACTTTTGGCAAATGTCAATAAATCAGTACAACAAAAAGATTATAAAAATGTAGTTTTAACGGCAAGAAGATTGTTAAGTTTTGCTCCTGTAAAAGAGGAAACCAGCAAACATATCAAAGAGATTCGAGTGATTGAAAAATTCAATATCGCAACACAAGAGAACAATCTATTGTCTACATTTAGCCTTGTCAAAGAAAATAGTTTTTTAGAAAATTTATTGGAATATAAGAGCATTATGGAAAATTTTGATAAAACGAATGCATATGCAAAAGAGCATGCAATTTCTGGAGATATCCAAAAGACTTTTAACACGATGGATGAATACATGTCTATCGATTATCTAAAAGACCATATCGCTTTTACTATAAAATTAGCATATTTAAATTCGATACCGTCAGTTTCACAAGAAGCGTCAATAAACTGGAAAAAATATAGAGTTATATGGCAAAGATCAAGAGTTGAAAAACATTGCTATTGAAAATGGGGTATTGGATATTTATGAATCGATACAAGAGGATGAGAATTGTAAAGGTTATAAAGATAAAGCTTTTAAGGAGCGGGTTGTAGCCTTAGCATAGCTACAACATTTTATTGCAATACATGTTTATCCAAGACAACCGTATAAAAAGTACCTACAAAAATCTTTTTTTCACTAACATGTCCAACTACTTCCACAGTAAATTTTTTACCATCACTTTGGATTACATTTCCCTCAAATATAACGCTCTCATCAACTTTAACAGGAGCTAAGAACTTCGTCTCACTTTTTGCCAAAACCACATATGGGTCATTGACCGTTGCCATAGCTGTAAAATCTGCTGCACCAAAGATAAAACCCCCATGAATAAGTCCTTGTTCGTCAGCCCTCATGATAGGTGTGGTTTTTAGTTCTATTTTTACGTAACCCTCTTTGAGTGTTATGATGTTTCCGTTTAAGTTATTATCAATTTTTAGATGTGTTTTTAGTTTCATAGTCTCTCTTTTTCATTATTTAATTTGCTATAATATCAAAATGATAGAAAAAACAATAAACTTTAATCTCAGCACCCATGTCGTTGAAGAGCTGCAAACCTATTCAGAACTTCTCAAAAAAGATATCAATGTCATCCTAAACGAAGCACTAGAACAGTATTTTGAAAATGAACAAAAAAAGCTTCTTGAGAAAAATATCTATGATGAAAATGCCATGACAAATCTAGACTTTGATGAGTTTTGGGATGATGTGGATATCTAAAATCCCTACATAAACACTACACGCCAAAATCCTATAATTTCACATAGGAGAGATATCATGAAGAAAGATTCTTTTACATTTATAAACAATAACCAATCATATTAAATCAGAATTTCAATAGTATTAATATTGGAGCTATTAAAGTCACTTCCATTGGTGTTCAACATGGAGGAGTCCCGGCTATCGCCTATACTTTTGAAATTGATGGAAAAAAAATAGTATTTAGTGGAGATACCTCTGCAAATAGTGAAAACATCATAAAACTCGCCCGTGATGCAGACTATCTCATAGCCCATCATGCCATACCACAACACTCTGGAAAATTTGCCAAACGACTTCATATGACACCCAAGAGAATAGGGGAGGTTGCAAAAAAGGCAAATGTCAAACATCTTATCCTTTCTCATCGAATGAAAAGCTTATCAGAGAAAATTTTAATGGCGAGATTATTTGGGCAGAAGATTTGATGAAAGTGAAGGTAAAATAATCCACTTTCTTAATGGCAAAAAAGTTTGTATCTATATCTAGGGTTTGCAAAATGCGGTGGAAAGGGTACGCTTACTGTAAATGTTTTAGATTTTTTAGGGTCTAAATTTTCTACTACGAGATACTCTTCTTTAAAGATATTGCTTTTGACATCCTTTGCACCAAACATACTGCCAAATGATGTACTTGGTGAAAAGTATGATTTTGTTCTTCCTCTACGGCTTGTTGTATCGTTTGAGATGCGTACTTCTACATTGCAATAGCCTATTTTAAAATTGCCTTCGTTTCTAATTTCCCCCCGTACAATTACACTTTCACGACTTAAGTCTCTTTTTTGAGATGATGAGATAAGCTTTCCTTTTTTAGTATATTTATCCAAAGCATAAAGTGAAAAGATAGCACCAGCAGCTGTTAAGAGAAATGAAGAAAATATCATAGATAGAAGTGTTTTTACATTTTTTTCTTTAGCAGAGAGTAAAACCAATATCAAAAATAGAAGCACAAAAACTGCAACTACAATCCAGTGAAGTGTAGTCATAAAATACATTAGTAACACTCCGCGAAAAGAGTTACTCTATACTCTTTTTGATAGTTAAATTTTTCAAAAACTACTTTGAGTTCTTTTGAACTGTTTTGTGTAAGATTTTCATCCAATATAGTAGTCCTTTGTCGAATTGGTTTTAGATTATACAATATATTTAAGTATTTATTGTCAGTTTGTTTTAAAATTTTTGTTTTGATGTAACATCTCGTCATGTCTATTTTTCCAAGATTGTATAGTTTTCCCGTTACCACTAAGGCTTTTGAGAAATTCAGAAGTGTGCTGTTTTGGTCTTGTATCTCTACTTTTCGCACACTTTTATCTAAAAATATTTTGATTCCGATAGGTGCTGTAAACATTAAAATAAAAGTTAAAAATATCAGTGACACTGCAAGTTTGGGTTTTTTTTTGGAAGAGAGGAGGGCGAGAAGTATGAGAATGACTAAAAGAAAGAGCAGCCAACCAAAGGCTGCATAATCATACATCGTCAATGAGTCAGTATAATCAGTCAGTCTCTGTTTTAAGCCTTTTAGCATCGTCATTCTTTCTGGAGTTTTTTTCGTCGATACCGCTTGTTCCTTCTCGTCGTGCAAGCTCTTGCTTGATACGGTCAGGATTGATACCTTTGTCTCCTAATGCTACTAGCACATGAAATGCCAAGTCTGCTGCTTCTTTGATAATCTCTTCTTCGTCATTGTCTTTTACTGCAAAACAGAACTCTCCAGCCTCTTCAATAACCTTTTTTAAAATTGCATTATCACCTTTGTGCATGAGTGAGGCAACATAAGATGCTGAGGGGTCACATGATAGTTTACGCTCTTGTATTGTGTGGTAAAGTTTATCGCTTATAGAGTAGTTTGCCGTTGCTTCTAAATTGATATCTTCGTCAACTTCATTGCTAAGAAGATTTGTAAAAAAGCATGATTTTCGACCCGTATGACATGCTGCTCCTCCAACTTGGTCAATTTTTAAAACCAAAGTGTCGTTATCGCAATCAATCAGTATATCTTTTACAATTTGAAAATTTCCGCTACTCTCACCTTTTTGCCACATTCTCTGTCTGCTTCTTGAAAAGTAGTGTGCTGTTTTTTTCTCTAAAGTAAGTTTCATAGCTTCACGGTTCATATACGCTAACATGAGTACTTCATTGGTTTGGTAGTCTTGTGCGATGACTGGGATAAGTTCGCTTTTTTCCCAGTCTACACTATCTAAAATTTTATCCATTATTGTTCAGCAGATATTTTCTTTTGTCTGCTTTTAGAGTCAACCCAAATATTTGGAGTTGAGCCGCCAGGAGTTAAGAAGATTTGAGCGTTTGTGTTTGTCTTTAGTGCTTCATTAAATTGACCTTGAACTTCTATCTGTTTTAGTTGTAACATTTCAGCAGTCAAACTCTTTCCAATTTTAATATTTTCATACGCTTTTGCATCTGCTTTTATCTTGATTGCATCTGCCTGACCTTTTGCTTGGATGATTCTTGCATCTGCCTTACCTTTTGCATGTGCTGCTACTTTTTCAGCCTCTTGTTGTGCTCTGATAACTTCTAGCCTAACTCTATCTCCCTCTTGTTGCGCAATTTGAACTCTCTCAATTTGCTCAACAATCTTTGGTGGAAGGATAATTTCTCTAAGGTTTACGGTTGTAAGCTCTACAGGATTTCCAGCTTTTGCAATTACTTGCTCTTCAATACCTAGACGAATTTCACTAGCAATCTTTTTTCTCTCAACTGGAAGCTCTTCTGCTGTATATGAACCAACAACTGCACGAACTACATCTCTTACGATTGGGTTGATAATCTTCTCTTCCCATGCATAACCATAGGTTGCGATAGTTTGCGGTGCACTTTCAGGTTTTAGTCTATACTGAACTGTAATATCGATAGAGATTAAAAGACCCCTTTTATCAAGTGCTGTGATAGACGATGCATTCATAACGCCACTATCTCTTATATTTGCCATATTGTGCTGAGCACTAGCTGTATAGTTGATACTTCTTACTTTTGTATCAACAATTCTTACTTGCTGTAAAAATGGAATAAAAACATGAAAACCTGGTGCTAAAGGTTCAGTAGCAAACTTACCTGCTGTTGATTTTATACCAACTTCACCAGAATTGATGACAGTAAATGGTTTAGCAATCACAAAAAGGGCAATTAACGCTATCAATGCATATAAAAATCCTGTCTTTTTACCAAACTCTTTTAAAAACTCTGGAGTTTCAGGTGGTTTTCGTCCACCACCTCCGCCGCCACCTACTGGTTTGTTCTTTCCAGGACCTTTGTTCCCACCGCCTCTATTTTTAAAATAGTCATTTAAATCTGCTGGCATCTCTTATTTCCTTTTTTATTTTTATTTTAATTGGAAGTGGAGACTTTAGCTCCACCTGTATGTGGGACTAAAGTCTCCACTTTCTAATTTATGTATGTCAAATGTTTTATATATTTTTCATTTTTCCCTGCAACTACATCAAAATATGCACTTTGCAATTTCTCAGTCATTTCACCTCTATATCCTCTTCCTATAACTCTTGCATCCAGTTCTCTAACAGGAGTAACTTCTGCAGCAGTTCCTGTCAAAAATGCCTCATCAGCGATATAAATCTCTTCACGAGTGATGCGTCTTCGTATAACTTCAATACCCATGTCTTTTGCCAAATCTATAACCGTATTTTGCGTGATAGACTCTAGTGAATTATCATTTGGCGGAGAGATAAGTTTACCATCTCTTACCATGAAAAAACAAGCTCCACTAGCTTCCGCAACATAACCTTGGTCGTCTAAAAGAAGTGCCTCATCATAACCTGCATCTACTGCTTCAAATTTTGCCATTTGTGAGTTGAGATAGTTTGCTACTGCTTTTGCTTTTCCCATACCTGATGTGTTTGGAGTTCTTGTCATAGATGCAATTTTAAGTCTAATTCCATTTTTCAACCCGTCTTCACCAAGATAAGCTCCCCACTTCCATGCAGCAATACTAACATGAACTGGCGCATCTTTATGATAAAGACCCATAACGCCATAGCCTAGATAGACCAAAGGTCTCAAATAGGCTCCATCAAACAGCTCATTTTTCTGCAAAAGCTCTATTTGAGCTTGATTTAACGCTTCAAGTGTAAATGGCACATCCATAAGTGTCATCTTTGACGAGTGTAAAAGTCTTTGAGTATGTTCGTTGAGTTTAAATATCGCACATCTACCATCTACAGTTTTATATGCTTTAGTTCCCTCAATAGCACCATTTCCATAATGCAGTGTATGTGTGAGTACATGGACTTTGGCATCATCCCAATCAACAAATTTGCCATCCATCCAGATATACTTTGCTTTTTCCATATATGTTCCTAAATTGTATTGAAATGAGATTATAGCGAAGTATGATTAACTAAAAGGAAAGTAGGACAAATATCTCAATTTGAAATATTATTTTACCTTTTAAGATAAATTGATTATAATCGTTGGAAGTGAGGATTTACATGCATCAGATACCAATTATTACCGAGATACCTTTTAAAGAGCAAGTGGGTATCAGATAAAAAAGAGTTGGCAGGTATGAAAAATAGAAGAGTATCTTTTTGACGAACTTCCTATTATCCAAGCGTATTGGAGAGAAAATGACTAAGGCAATTACCAAAAAATAGAACTATTAAAATTATTGATTTGTTTGCTGGTATTGGTGGAATTAGGCTAGGTTTTGAAAGAGCTTATGAGGGTGGAATAGAATCCGTTTTTAGTAGCGAATGGAATAAATATTCTATACAAGCCTATCAAGCAAATTTTGGCATGGAAATAGTACATGGCGATATAACTAAAATTGATGAAAAAGATATTCCCTATCATGATATTTTACTTGCAGGATTTCCTTGTCGGCCATTTTCCCAGGCAGGGTTAAAAAAAAGGATTTGATGATATTCGTGGAACACTATTTTTTGATATAGCTAGGATGCTTGAAGAGAAAAAACCAAAAGCTTTTTTACTTGAAAATGTTAAACAACTTAGAGGACATGACAAGGGAAGAGCGCTAGAAATAATTATGAAAAAATTAAAAGAGATAGGGTATAAAAATATACAGTATCAACTTTTAAAAGCTAAAGAATTTGGGCTTCCTTAAAATCGTGAAAGACTTTATATTATTGGGTTTTTAGAGGTGCCCTATAATAAATTTTCTTGACAATTCCCCCATTTTCCTATATACTTTGCACTACAAAGTAATTTGCAAAGGAAAACAGATGAGCGAAAAAGAAGAGGCACTACAGCATTTAAGTGACATAAAATCCGTATTGGTAGATAAAGATGCGTTTTTTCCTTACAACTATAATGCCCTTATCGTGTGGGGTGTGATAGGTATGATTATGTCTTTATTTATGGGTGTAATTTTTAAAGCTTCTCTTCTTTATGGGGCTATTTTTTCTTTTGTTGTTACGACAGCTGGTTTTATGATAGAGGGATTTTTGGTCAAAAAGGTCAATGAAGCGTATGATATAGAGGATTGTACGAAAAGGCAGAAGTTTATATCCATTATGTTTAGCATGTTGACTTTTTTTGCTATCGCTTTGTCTGTACTGCGTGCAAAGCGTGACCTTATCATTCCTGCTTATGCTGTTTGGATATTTTTGATAGGAATGGGGAATTTTGCTTTGGGTTTTATACTCAATATTAAGATTTTTACACTTGCGTCGTATTTGAAAATGAGTGTTGCGATATTGATTATGATAGCGACTCTATTTGTTGGTGATTTGGGTAGTTTGGATTCGATGTTTTTCTTTTTTGTGCAAGGTGTTACTTTTGCACTTTTAGGGGTACTGCCTATCCTAATAGCTAGAAAGTTAAAAAAGGAACTCTAAGTGTTTGATCCACTTTTGCATCAAAATATCAGATCAAAATTGATCTCCTTACTTATCACAAATGAAGAGCTTCCTTTTAAAGCTTTAAAAGAGTATTTGGAAGTGACCGATGGTAATCTCTCTAGCCATTTGACAAAGCTTGAAAAAGCTGGTTATGTCAAAATAGAGAAGAGTTTTGAAGGAAAACGACCTAAAACAGTTGTGCATATCAGTAATAATGGGCGAAAAGCATTTATAAAGTATATATCAGAACTTAAAAAATTTATTGAGGAGAACTAAATGAGAAATATTTTAATCACAACAGCACATCCAACAAGTCATAATCTTACAACAGGCATAGCTGAAATTTATAAAACTGAAAAAGAGAAACAAGGTCATAGTGTGGAAATTATAGACCTTTACCGTGATAAACAACAGCCATTTTTTGCATTTGAAAAAGTATTTGAGAAGACGCTTACGGATGAGCAGATATATTATCAAGAGATGATTACAAAAGCAGAAGAAATTGTTTTTGTATATCCTTTCTTTGGAGGGATTGATACATCGGAGAAAAAGGTAAATGCAATATTTGATAGCGTTAAAAAAATAGCAAACAATTAAAGGAAAATAAATATGAAGAAAATTATATTAGCAAGTTTAGTAGTAGCTTCGAGCCTTATGGCGTTAAGCAATTTAGAGATAGCTCAAAAGGCGGATAAAGCAACCGATGGGTTTGAAAGTTCTATCTCAAAAACTGAGATGACTTTGATAAATGCAAGTGGTCAAACAAGTGTTCGGGATTTGCTTATGAAGACTTTGGAGGGTGAAAATGGAGATAAAACCCTCTCTATTTTTTTATCTCCTGCCGATGTAAAAGGGACAAAAGTTTTAGGTTGGGAGCATGTTGATAGAGATGATGACCAATGGCTTTATCTTCCAGCACTAAAAAGAGTAAAAAGAATTGCATCTCGTAACAAATCTGGTTCTTTTATGGGAAGTGAATTTTCCTATGAAGATATCGGAAATCAAAATCCTGGAAAATACAGTTTTGACGGAGAGCCTGAAACAGTACAATTTAATGGTAAAGAGTGTTATAAAGGTGTGAGAATCCCAAAAGATAAAAATTCTGGTTATACCAAACAGATAACATGGGTGGATACGAAAGATTTTTTGATTCAAAAAGTTGAGTATTATGATAGAAAACAAGAGCATCTGAAAACTGCGACTTTTTCTGACTATAAACAGATAGAGGGTGTTTGGAGAGTGGGAAAGATTGAGATGAATAATCATCAAAATGATAAATCTACGGTTTTGATTTGGAAAGAAGATAAGATAAAAGCAGGACTTCGTTCTAAAAACTTTGACAAGAGAGAGCTTAAAAAGTGAAAAGGTTAGCATTTCTATCTCTACTTCCACTTGTCATGGTAGCTGGTGAGTTTGAGCGTAAAGGAAATATTGGATTTGAAGTACAATATCTAGGGCATGATATTGATAATAAAAGAGATAATGCTTTGGCTTTGCGTTTTGAGATGGAGGTAAAAAAAGAGGTTGGTGATGGTGTTTTTGTAGCTTATGTAAAAAAAGTGTTTGACAAAGATGATAAAGAGCGACGATACATTGATTTTAATGACCTCTATTATCAGCATAACTTTGAAGACAGCGATATTTTGATAGGGCGAAATACTCGTTTTTGGGGTGCTTTGGAGTTTTATAACTTGACTGATGTTTTTAATACTAAAGATTTTTTAGATGACCCTTTTGATTATGATTCTAAGCTTGGGTCTTGGAATATTGCCTATACAAAGTATCTTGATAACTCTGAAATTTCCCTAATTGTGAAGCTTCATGAAGAGAAACAACGGATACAAGATAGTGAGTCAGTCAATAACTTTTTTCCGTTACCTTTCGATGATGATTTAAAAACTCAAAAGGATGAAAACCGTCCAACGCTGTTTTTAAAATACAGTGGTTCAGGTGATGAAGTTCAAGTTGATTATGGGCTTGTTTATCAAAATGGTTATGATGCTCAGCGTTATATAAGTATGGAAAATGGAACACTCCGACAAAATGCTTATATCGTCAATAAGCTCATGGGATATGCGACTTATATTCATGAAGATACGATTTATAAAACTGAATTAGCTTATGCGATAAGTGATGACGACAAAGTTTCTGATTACGGTGAACTTGGCGTAGGTTTAGAACATACACTTTATGGGTTTTGGGATAAGAGAGATTTGGGGCTCTTGGCTGAGTATTATCGTTATGAGGCAAAAGATGATGACAAAGTGGATTTTAGTAAATTTTTTGCGGATGATTTAACGCTTGGGTTTAGACTTTCGATGAATGATTTGTCCTCATCTCAAGTGCTTGGTGGTTTAGATATAGACTTGGACACCAAAGAGAAAATCTTTTTTGTTGAGTACGACACAAGGGTTTGGGAGAAGTATAAATTAAAAGCTTCTTTTACGCATTTGGCTCCTGAAGAAGGGTCTGTGTTTGAAGAGTTGGATAAAGTGAAGTTAGAGTTTGGTTACTATTTTTAGGAGATATGAATGAAAAAATATATTGATTTTTTGGATAAATTTAAATGGCTGGTTGCCATTGGTGTTCCGCTTTTAGTTTTTGCTTTGGCTACAAATCTCAAACATTTAGAGATGGACGGAAGTTATCGGATTTGGTTTGGCGAGGATTCTAAGACACTAATCGATTATGATAATTTTAGAAAGACATTTGGAAATGATGATGCTGTAATTATCACTTTTAAAGATGAAAAT
Source organism: Campylobacterales bacterium (assembly GCA_015662615.1). Lineage (GTDB taxonomy): Bacteria > Campylobacterota > Campylobacteria > Campylobacterales > QNZT01 > SZUA-1433. The sequence continues at coordinate 10,078 of DQTU01000297.1, forward strand.
GGGATATTTAATAAAAAAGCTCTTCAAAGTATTGATAATATCACTCAAAAACTATGGAGAACAAAGTATATCGCTCGTGTGGATTCGATAACAAACTATCAACATGTTCATTCAGACCCTGAAGTTCCTGATGATGTCATTGTTGAGGATTTTATACAAGATATACAGACTCAGGATGAAGCTTATTTTGCAGATAGAAAAGAGATAGCTGTAAATGACTCTCTTATTGTAGATGGGTTTATTTCACGAGATGGTAAAACTACGATGATTTCAGCTCGTCTCACTCCAAAAGTAAATGATGATAGCGATAAAAGTGGCGAAATCATGAAGCTTGTCAATGAGATTTTAGCACCAGAAATTGAGAGAACAGGATATAAGTATCATCTAAATGGTGGTCCTCCATTAAATCAATCTTTTGTACAAATCGGAACAAGTGATGCGACGACTTTTACCCCTTTGGTTCTTCTAGCTTCAATGATACTTCTGTTTTTACTTTTTCGTCGTGTGAGTGGTTCATTGATACCTATTGCTGTGGTAATTTTTACATTTATGACGGTTCTTGCTGTGCAGGTTATGTTGGGATATAAGCTAAACAACTTTACGGCAAATCTTCCAGTTTTTGTTGTGGCGATTGGAATTGCTGATGCTGTGCATATCTATATCATTTGGATTATGTATAAAAGAGAGGGGCAGGGGAACAAAGATGCAGTACTTCATAGTGTTCAAAAAAACATGCTTCCAGTTTTTCTAACCTCTTTGACAACAGCGATAGGATTTGCGACTCTTACTATCTCAAAAGTAATCCCAGTTTTAACCCTTGGAATTGCGACTGCAAGTGGTGCTGTTTTAGCATTTTTCATCTCTCTTTTTTGGATGCCAGCAGTTTTGTTGTTAATTAAAAAAGATGTAAAAGCTAAAGAGGTAGAAAAAGTTGTAAATAAAAAACCATTTGGTTATGGAGCATTTATAGTAAGAAATGATAAAAAGATTATCGCTATAACTACTTTAATATTTGCTGTTCTTGCAGTTGGTCTGTTTAAAGTAAAAGTCGATAGTAATACAATTCGCTACTTTGATAAAAGTGTAGATATTCGAAAATCAACAGAGTTTTTGATGGAAAATCTAACAGGTCCAATGGCTTATGAAATCATCGTAGATAGTGGCAGAAAAGATGGGATAAAAGACCCAGAATTTATGAAAACCGTTGAGAGGTTTTATGAAGAGTATCAAGGTAAATTTCCAGATGTTAGACATATGTCATCTCTTACAGACATCGTAAAACGATTCAATTATGTGCTTGATGGTAAAGATGAGATACCCGATACACAAGAACTTATTGCTCAATATCTTCTTCTCTACTCACTCTCACTTCCACAAGGCATGGAGATAAACGATAAGATGGATATCAATGAGCAAAAACTTAGAGTAACAGGACGGATAAACATCGTCGATACTTCGGTTGATTTGGAGATGATAAACTATGCCCATGATTGGTGGAAAAATACGCCTTATAGTGCAACTGTGCAAGGTCAAACAGCGATGTTCGCGTACATGCAAAGTGATGTAACTGATACGCTTATCTATTCACTCTCTTTGGCGATTTTTCTCGTTTCAATTATCATGCTTATCATCTTTAAGCGTCCAAAATTACTTTGGGTCTTTATCTTGCCAAATATCTTACCTGTCATGTTAGTGGTAGGACTCATGGGATGGATGGGAATTGATATCGACATCGGAGTTGCAATCGCTGGAGCTATCATCATCGGGGTTGCGGTGGATGATACGATACACTTTTTGGTGAAGTATTTTGATGCGAGAAAAAGAGGGTTAAGTTTAGAAGACTCTTTTGATGAGGTACTCCGATACGCAGGAAAAGCGATACTTTTTACGACGATTATCTTAAGTATTGCCTTCTCACTCTTTGCTTTTTCTACCTTTACGCCAAACCAAAACTTTGGTATTGTGACAGCTTCGGCACTTATTATTGCATTTGTGGTAGATTTGCTACTTTTGCCTGCACTTTTGAGTTTGACGGAGAAAGATAAAACTGTGTATAATAAGCTGAAAATTTAAAGGCTTATTGTATGAAAAAGATTTTATTAGGGTTAATCTTGGTTAGTATGCAACTGTTTAGTATACAGTTAGGTGAGATTCCATTAGCGGTAACACTTGATGGTAAAGATGGCGGAAAAGTAGATGGAAGTGCATGGAACTCAACCATGTTAAGTGGTAAAGTCCATGTGCTTTTCTATGTGGATCCAGATGAAAAAGATGTCAATGAGGCATTTTCAGAAGCTTTGAAAGCTGAAAATTTTGATAAAGCTCATTATGCTTCTGTTGCAGTTATCAACTTGGCCGCAACTTGGAAACCAAATATTATCATCGAAGCACTTCTCAAAGCAAAACAGAAAAAATTTCCAAATGCACTCTATGTCAAAGATAAGAAAAAAGTGCTTGTTGAAAAATGGGCATTGGCTGATGATGCTTCAAACATCGTAGTTTTTGGAAAAGATGGTAAAACGATCTACCTTAAAAATGGTAAATTAGACCAAAGTGAGATTTCAAAAGTAATTCAACTAATTAAAGATAATTTATAATTTCTTTACTAAAGCATAAATAATTTACTTTTTAAGCAGTTTTCGTTAAAATCTAGTCAAATTTTTTGATTAGGGGTTCCCATGAAGAAACTGCTTAAATTGTCTCTACTTTTACTTTTATCACAGGGTGCCATACATGCGGTAGATAACCATCAAGTTGGCTTTAAACTAGGTCTTACTTCCATCGACAATGAAGATGGTTGGAATTTTGAGAATGGTTCTTTTTTTGCTGATTTGACATTTGATATACCTTCTGCTGTTAAACCTCGTATTGATCTAGGATATATAAGTATCGATGAAGATGAAAATGCTGGAGTAGGTTCACTTTGGCAGTTGTCAGTAAATGGGATTTATGATGTTGACTTAAATAGTTATTATAGAACCTCTTTTCAGCCTTATCTTTTAG
>DQTU01000310.1 GCA_015662615.1 Campylobacterales bacterium
TAAAAAGTTGTTGTCTGTACATGCATGACCTTTCTTTACATCAAGTGTTCTATTATTACATAAAATTATGAACATTTGATGAACAGAATTTAACATCTTTAAAAGAGCTTTTTAGATATTATTATTTTCTAAAAATAAGGTGCATATAAATGATTTCAGACAAACTAAGTGCTTCTCTAGAACGACATTTTCAAGTGATCGATAAGATTATTCTCTCACGGCAAGATCCTATAACGGGATTGCTTCCTGCTAGTACAGCTGTAAATGCACATGGGGATTATACTGATGCATGGGTTCGTGATAATGTTTACAGTATCTTTGGTGTTTGGGGACTCTCCCTTTCGTATCAAAAATATGACCGAAATCATCATAGAAGTTTTCTTTTGAGCCAAAGTGTTGTGAAGTTGATGCGTGGAATTTTATTGGCGATGATGCGTCAATCAGACCGTGTTGAAGCTTTTAAATATACACTAAACCCTACCAATGCACTTCATGCAAAGTACGGTACAAAAACTGGTTTGGCGGTGGTTGGTGATGATGAGTGGGGGCATTTACAACTTGATGCAACCTCTCTGTTTTTGTTGATGATCACTCAGATGACTGCTTCTGGTCTACGCTTGATCTACACCATGGATGAGGTCAATTTTATTCAAAACTTAGTGCATTATATCAGCCGTGCTTACTGTGTTCCTGATTATGGAATTTGGGAGCGTGGAAATAAGATAAACCATGGGACTACGGAGATAAATGGAAGTTCAGTTGGTATGGCAAAAGCCGCACTTGAAGCGATGAATGGTTTTAATCTTTTTGGAAATGTTTCAAGTCAAGAAGCGGTAATTCATGTTTTTCTTAGTGATGTTGCGCGTTCTCGTTTTACACTTGAGAGTCTTTTGCCAAGGGAGTCTATCTCTAAAGAGACCGACGCTGCACTGCTTAGTATCATTGGATATCCAGCATATGCGGTAGAAGATGAAAAACTTGTGAAGCGTACACGGGATAAGATCATCAAAAAACTTGCTGGAAATTATGGCTGTAAACGGTTTTTACTTGACGGTCACCAAAGCAGTATTGAAGATGAGAGCCGACTGCATTATGAGCCTTCAGAGCTTCGTGCATTTGAAGATATAGAGTCTGAATGGCCTCTGTTTTTTACTTATCTTTTACTTGATGCACTCATGAGAGAAGATAGCGAAGCGGTAGAGCATTGGCGAGAAAAACTGAAACCGCTTTTTGTTGACCTTGATGGACAACAGCTTTTACCTGAACTCTATATCGTTCCAGAAGAATTGATCGATGCGGAAAAAGAGAATCCTGGAAGTCAAAAAAGAGTCCCAAATGAAAATGTTCCATTAGTCTGGGCACAAAGTCTCTATATGCTCTCTGATATGATTCTTGATGGACTACTTCGTCCAAGTGATATCGACCCACTTCGACGGCGTGAGCGTATCGGTCACCAGAGAAGTACGCATCCTTTGGTTGCGGTGTTGGCTGAAAATGATTCGGTTAAACAGCGATTGCTTGATCTAGGATTTGAGAGTGAAACAATTTCAGAAGTGAAACCTTTAAAGATTATGCATGCTTCTACACTTTCTGAAGTTCATACACTATTGGGGAAAAATGAAAAACTCTCTTTGACTGGTGCACCGCTTCTTGTGGCTCGCACTATGACCACAGCGCGTTTGCATCTTCTTTCAGGAGAAGAGATAATTTTTCTTCCTTATTACTTTAATCCACAGGGATTTTATTTTAGTTATGACAATACCCTGCTTGTATCACAGTTTCGTGGTTCTTTGAAATTTTTAGCGCAAAATTGGGATCAAGTTGGTCAGCCATTGGTAACTTTTTTAGTGCGTGAAGCTATGCTTTTAGAGAGTGACAATAGTGCCATGCTTTCACTACTTCATGACTTTCAGATAAAGATGTGTAACTCAGTTGAAATTACAACAGGACGATTGAGCCAACTTCTTACTACTGCATCGGTTGAGCGAATCAATAATCTCCATGGATTTACCTTTAAAGATATGGAATTGCACTCAGAAAGTGATGGGTTTTGTACCTCTGAAAAAGAGCGTGAGATCATGCCTCCTTTGAGTGAGAATGCATTGCAAGAGCTTGAAGATCAAGATGATGGTACTTTGGCGTATACACTCCAAGAGAGCTCAAATCGCCGTGTACAAGCCTATGCTTTAGGTTTGTTATGGAAACGGCATGGAGCAGAGTTTGAGATCTTTGTACATGATGAAAAGTTCCCACTTTACATGTTGACCCGTAGGCTTTATGAAGTTGCAACGGCGTGTCATGACTGGGCTGTAATCCGCCGCATTGCAGATATCACAGGAAGATATGATGATAGATTGGAAGATGTTCTACTTGATATCGTTATCGGACAAAATCGTCTGGTAGTAGGTCAAGTCTATAATGTAAATGCGACTATCTCTAAACCTATGGAGACTATCGCTCTCGTAAAAATCATAGCAGAGTTTTGTAGTGACAATACAGCAGAGAAGGCGTTAACACAAGAGATCATACTTCATCTTGGAAGTTTGATCCGAACTAATCCTGAGTTTTTTGAAAACACACTAACCCTCCGTACTTGGTACTTTGTACAACTTTTAGTAGGGCAGATAAGCCGTCAAACTGGGATGTCTGTGGATGACTCTTATGAGTTCTTGTTAGGATTGGCACCTCATGAGATATACAATCGTCTACACACAGTTCTCAAGTCATTGACAGATACAGTAACCGATAAAAAAATAGATACAATCCAAATAGATGATTGGGCTTTTTGGCGTAAAGAGTCAGGGATGTTTAGCCGTTTTTCATCAAAGTTTTATAAAGCTATTTGGTATATGTTGCAACAGTGTGAGGGTATCGTCATCGGAGATAAACACAATGTTAAAAACCGAATGAACTCAGAATTGACTTTGGATGTTACAGCAGGAGAGCGAAGTTTTGAACTGCGTATCGATGATCTTTTGCAAAGCATTTCTGAGAGTGATTATCGTCATTTAAATATTGAATTGATTGAAAGTTTAGCAAGAGTTTTTAGAGAAAATCCGAAGATGCATGTGGATAGTGATTTAATCCTTGATGATCTGATGGTGCAAGCGGTAAGAGTCTCTTGGAAAAATGGAAATTATGAGGAACAAAGTAAAGAAGCATGGGATTCGTTTTATACACTATCTCCAAAAGAGACGGATAAGGCATTTGTAGAAGCGTTTCATTCTATCCTTGCGATATAAATAAGGGCACATTACACATACCCTTTATACATATGCTCAATTTCCTCTTCAAAACGCTTTTGAACACGCTTTCGTGCTAGTTTCATCGAGGGTGTTAACTCTCCAGCTTCTATGGTAAGTGTTTCCGTCACAAGATGAAAACCTCTTATCCGTTCCCAATGGTTTAGCTTTTTATTTATTCTTGAGATAAGTCCATTTATCTCTTTGTTAAATTTTTCAGAATCTACAGCTTCTTCGCCGTTTATAAAACCATTATTGCTAGCATATTCACTTATCGCCACTTCATCTACCATCAAAAGTGCCACAACAAACGGTCTATTGTTTCCCACGATAAGCACATGGTCAAACATCCGGAAGCCGCTAAAAGTTGTTCGATGTAGTTTACCGAGATATACTCTCCCGTAGAGGTTTTAGAAAGCTCTTTTTTTCTGCCTGTGATAGTAATGTACCCTTCCTCATCAATTGTCGCTAAATCCCCAGTATGGAGAATCATCAACCAATAAACTGACGGAGAAATTACCAAAGCTATCTGCTTACCACGCCAACCCTTTGCCTCAAAAGCTAAAGTGAGATAACGAACCGTTTCTAAAAACTCTGATTTTGAGCAGTTTTTCCATTTTTCTGATTCTAGGTGGTTTAGGAAGGTTTTGTTTTCAGGTTGTGCTTCTAAGTAGTTATAGAGAGAGGCGAAAGTTTTAATGTTATCTTTCATAATTGAATCCTTTTTTCAAGAGGATAACTATGTGGATAATTTGCTTAGAGTTGTTATCCTATTGTGTTTTTATATAGGTTAGTATAGGGGGAGTTTGTGTGGTGGGTGTTTAGAAATGGTTTTATTAAAATAAAATTATCTACACAAAGAGTAAAAAAGTATAAAATTCTTCTTAAGTCATAAATATCATTGACTATTATTTGACAAACTGAATAAAATTGAATACAATACACATAAAATATATTCTAAGGATAATTCATGTCAAAAACAGTAACTTTAAGAGTAGACGACTCTGTATATGAGATGATAAAGTTGGCAGCTGAGGGCGAGAGAAGAAATTTATCAAATTTCATTGAAAATGCAACTTTACAATACTTAACATCTTCACAATATATCAATGATAGCGAGATGCAAGATATACTGCAAGATAAAGAGTTAGTCAAAAACCTAGAAGATGGTTTTCGGGATTTGAAAAACAAAGACTATACTATTGTCTGATTTTAGAATCGCCGAGGCAAAAACTTTTGTAAAAATCAAACCCAAAATCAATAGTAAAATCTACCAAAAAATAAAAGACTTTGTATATCCACAACTAAGAACAAATCCTTTTTTTGGTGCAAACATCAAAAAACTCAAGGGAAATTTTGAGGGATATTATAGATATAGGATTGGAAACTATAGGCTTTTTTATCTGGTTGATAATGATGAAATCATCGTTGTGATTGTTGATTTAAAATTACGAAAAGATGCCTATGAGTAAACAGTACATTGTCTACATCGTCCAATGTTCCGACAAAACCCTCTACACTGGCATCGCAAAAGAGCTAAATCGACGCATCGAAGAACACAACTCCTCGAACAAAGGAGCCAAATACACAAAAGCCAGACGACCTGTAACTCTAGTCTATCATGAAGAACACACCGACAGAAGTTCCGCTTCAAAAAGAGAGTATGCGATTAAAAAGATGAGTCGTCAAAAGAAGTTAGATTTAGTGGGTATTTCATGATGAAGGTTGATTACTAACAAGGAAGTAATCAACCAATTTTAAAGAGTTATTCTGCATAGCCACAAGCGTTACTTCGCTCATCACATTGAAACTTAAGTGCATGACATTCTACATAAGTAGCTAAGTTTTGAGAAGCAAAATCCCAATTGACAAGATACCACCACTTATCAAGATATTCTGCTCTTGCATTTCTATAGTCGATATAGTATGCATGTTCCCAAACATCACAGGTCATCAGTGGTGTGTGCTCATCAAGGAGTGGATTATCGGCATTTGACTTCGCTTCGATGACTAGACGCATATTTTTGTCAACGCTCAGCCATACCCAACCTGCACCAAAAAGGTTTGCCGCAGTCTGCAAGAAAGCCTCTTTAAACTTATCTATAGAACCAAAGTCACGATCTATCCACTCCGCTAAGAGTTCTGATTGTCTGCTTTGTTTACTACTCAATCCGTTAAAGTAAAAGTCATGGTTATAGACTTGTGAAGCATTGTTAAAAACGCCTCCATCAGCTGTCTTTATAATCTCTTCAAGGCTCATATCTTCATAGATCGTATCTTTTATCAAGCCGTTGAGTTTGTTGACATATCCTGCATGGTGTTTCCCAAAGTGGAACTGTACCGTCTCTCTTGAGATATGTGGCTCTAATGCACCTTCATCAAAAGGCAATTTCATTAATGTATGTGTCATAATAAATCCTTTAAAAGTATTTTGTTACTGAAATTTTAGGCAAAAAGTATGTAATGAATGTGTAGTCATCAGCCTATCGCTACACATTCATTACATAAAAAAACCTTGAGATGGAGTACAAACGAAATGCCGAACGCTATATGCTGTTAAAATGGTCTCAAAAAGCTTTTGATAATATTCGAGTTTTTCCACCCGGTGCGGGTATCGTGCATCAGGTCAATTTGGAGTATATTGCTACGGTAACGGTAAGGAAAGAAGTTGGAGAAGATACGGTTATTTTTCCAGATACTTTGGTCGGTACAGATTCTCATACGACGATGATAAACGGTCTTGGTGTCATGGGTTGGGGTGTGGGAGGTATCGAAGCGGAAGCTGTGATGCTTGGTCAGCCTTACTTTATGAAGATTCCTGAAGTGATTGGTGTGCGATTGACGGGAGGGCTTAGAGAGGGCGTGACGACGACTGATTTGGTACTAACGATTACAGAGATTTTAAGAGCGGAAAAAGTAGTGGAAAAATTCGTGGAGTTTTTTGGAGTAGGGATGAAAGCACTCTCTTTAGCTGAGCGTGCTACATTAGCAAACATGGCTCCAGAGTATGGGGCAACGATGGGGTTTTTTCCTGTGGATGAAGAGACTATCCGTTATATGAACCTTACCAATAGAACTACAGAAGCTACACTAACCAAAAGTTATATGCAAGCACA
>DQTU01000144.1 GCA_015662615.1 Campylobacterales bacterium
AGAATAGGTGGCGATGAGTTTATTATTTTACTCAAACAAATATCACAAGAAGATAGCTTTAGAATTTTAGATGGCATGTCTACTAGAATTGTAAATGTTTTAGAATTACCATTTCAGATTGATGATATACATATAGAAATATCTACAAGTATTGGTACTGCTTTATATGGTGAACATGGCGATAATATGAATGATTTAATTAAGTTTGCAGATAAAGATATGTATGCAAACAAAAAATCAAAATCTATGAGTAAGCCACAAAAGCTTGTTGAAGTCTCGTAGGGTTGGTGAAAACCAACCTTTATAATATTTGACAACAAACAAACTATTTTGTAATTAAAAATGTAATTTGGTGGGAATTTCCCACCCTACGGTTTTACATAAAAAACAACGAGTAGGAGTTCAATTAGCAGCAGTTCTAAGTGAGGACAATAGCGACAATTTGGCGAAACTCTTCCACCCTACAGTTTTTTAATCCGAATTGACTTCTACAATATCTATAGTCCACATTATATAAAAAAGCCATCGAACTTCATAATTTGGGATTTTAACTATATTTGACTTCAACTAGCTCCTTTTAGTACAATAGACCCAAAGGAAAAGATATGAGTGCAGTAAAAAAAGAGTATTTACCAGAATATACCTATAATGACTATATAAATTGGGAAGGTGATTGGGAATTGATAAATGGGATTGCTTATGCAATGGCTCCATCTCCGATACTAACACATCAGGCTATTTCTAGTTTATTGATTCAGTCATTGGGTGGAAATTTAAAAGAGTGTAAAAACTGCATGGTAGTCTCTGAGATGGATTATAAGTTATCAAATGACACAATTTTACGACCAGATATTGCACTTATCTGTGGTCAAAAAGAGGGTAAATACATCAAAAAATCTCCTGAGCTCATTATAGAAATTGTATCACAAACCAGTGCCAAAAGAGATGAAGAGATAAAGTTTGATTTATATGAATCTGAAAAGATAAAGTATTATATTTTACTATACCCGCAAGACTTAAAAGCAAAAATATATGAGCTACAACACAATAAGTATGAAAAGATTGTTGATATTTTAGATGGTAGTTTTGAGTTTAAAGATATTGAATGTAACGCAAAAATAGACTTTAATTTTGTATTTGAGCGGTTTAGATAACAAACATTTGCGAGCATCTTTCAATCTTTGCTATATTTATCTGCATTAGCAACAATCAATGAAAGATAAAAACCCAAGTAGCCGTTCCATTTAAGATGTAAGCCCTAATAAGCTACAAATTAGGAGCGACATTCTCTTTAGGGGCAATAAAAATCGCCACACACCAAGAACGCACAACTCCAACTACAAATACTGTGTCGGACCCTCGTTTATATGGTAATCGAACCACTTAGGCTGATGTAATTATAGTAGTTTTTTCCTTAAAATTTTAGAAAATTCGATACAAGATGGGATACTTTGTTTGGGAGCCATTTCAAAAGGTATCTCTTTAGGCAAGAAAGCAGCTGTTTTAGTTCCGATAACAACTGCCATGTAACTTTCATTCCATGTAAAACATTTGAAAAAGCACTCTATTGTTGAGGGAGATGAAAATATTATAATGGAATTTTCAGGAGGAGTTTCTAAACTATTACACTCAGCACATACCGTCTCATAAACAACCTCTTCATCTAAAATTACACCAGCATCTTCTAAAATAGTATTCAAACTTGAAGTCACAACTTTAGCTCTTAAAAAAAGAGCTTTTTTACCATTAAGTTTTTCTCGAATCTCTTTTGCAAAATCATCACCATAAGAGCTTTTGGCTTCATAAACAATCTTACCACCTCTTTTTTCAATCTCTTTTGATGTTCCCGTACCGATAGAATAAGAGGGAATATCTTTCCATTTATCAGTTAATGCATCAATGGCGATAACTCCATTTTTTGAGCTAAAAATTAAGGCTTCGTAAGGGGATAAATCTATATTTTTGGAAAGGTGCTTGATGAGGATTACTGGGAGATTTTGAGCATCTTCATACTGTTTTTCACTCAGTATGAAGATAGGAGTTTCTATTCCCACTCGATGGTTCCAGGAGGTTTAGAAGTAATATCATAAACCACACGATTAATACCATCCACTTCATTAATAATTCTCGTACTCATTCTCTCCAACAAATCATGAGGAATATGAGCAAAAGTTGCTGTCATGCCATCAACTGACTCAACCATTCTCACACACACGGTATTATCATAAGTTCGATTATCGCCCATGACTCCAACACTTTTTACATTTAACACAACGGCAAATGCTTGCCAAACTTTGTCATAATATCCACTAGCTTTTAACTCTTCTTGCATAATCGTATCTGACTCTCTTAAAAGTCGAAGTTCATTGGTTGTTACTTCTCCCATAATTCTTATAGCAAGACCAGGACCGGGGAATGGATGACGACCTAACATATCTTTTGGCAAACCAAGCTCTCGTCCTAGTTTTCGCACCTCATCTTTAAATATTTCACGAAGTGGCTCAATAAGTTCAAATGTCATCCAATCAGGAAGACCACCAACATTATGATGTGATTTTATAGTTTTAGAGGGGCCTTTTACAGAAACTGACTCGATAACATCAGTATAAAGTGTGCCTTGTGCTAAAAACTCTATACCATCGTGTTTTTTAGCTTCTCTATCAAAAACTGTGATAAAAGTTTCGCCGATAATTTTTCGTTTTTGCTCTGGGTCTGTGATGCCCTCAAGCTTTGTCAAAAACTCTTCAGTTGCATCTACGGTAATCAAGTCAATTTCAAGTCGTTTAAACATCGCTTCAACTTGCTCTCGTTCATTGGCTCGTAAAAGTCCTTGGTCAACAAAAATAGCAACCAATTGTTCTTGTCCGATTGCTTCATGAAGAAGTGTTGCTACAACAGAGCTGTCAACTCCACCACTCACACCACAAAGAACTTTTTTATCACCAACCTGCTCTTTTATCTTTTCAATTTGCTCTTTGGCAAATGAACCCATGTTCCATGTGTTCTCAACATTACAGATATATTTTGCAAAGTTTTTAAGAAGTCTTGCACCTTCTTGTGTATGATACACTTCTGGATGAAATTGAAAAGCATAGATATTTTTTTCTATGTGAGCGATTGCCGCATATGGTGAATTTTCACTTCTTGCAATTTTCTCAAAACCATCAGGAAGCATATCCACACGGTCTCCATGACTCATCCAAACAATTTGTCCACTTGGAGTATCATTGAAAATCTGACATGCACACTCATCGCCAAACTCTAACTCTGCTTTACCATACTCATGATGGTCTGAGGGAACAACCACACCACCAAAATGTTGCGTAAGAAGCTGCATACCATAACAGATACCAAGCATTGGAAGTCCAAGCTCATATATTTCACTATCTGGATGATAGGCATCTTTTGCATAAACTGAAGCTGGTCCACCGCTGAGGATAATTCCCTGCGGAGACCTTGCTTTTATATCTTCTATCTTTTCATTGTAGGGAACTATCTCACAATAGACCCCACTCTCTCTTAATTTTCTAGCAATCAGTTGAGTATATTGTGACCCAAAATCTAAAACTATGATAGGAACGCTATCCATGTATAACCTTTTTAATCTAATAAATACCTAGTATTTGGTACTGAATATACCATATAATCATTGAAATTACATATCCAACAACAATCATCCACGCATATTTCATGTGAGCACCAAAAGTATAAATACCTTTAAGTCTTCCCATAACACCAACACCAGCCGCACTTCCGAAACTAATCATACTACCACCGATACCAGCAGTAAGCGCAACTAGCATCCATTGGTCAAGTCCCATTGTAGGATTTGCTTTTAAGATTGCAGACATAACAGGTACATTGTCAACAATTGCTGATATGAATCCAACACCCATATTCCCTGCAGTTGGTCCAATGACACTATATAAATCAGTGATGTATGCTAAGAAACCTAAAAAGTGTAAACCACCAACGGCTGCTAAGATACCAAAGAAAAATAGCAATGTATCATTCTCAACTTTTTGCATGTTTACAAAGATATCAAATGTTTCGCCATCTGTATGATTGAGTTGGAAAGAGTAAAGTTTTAAGATTGAAAGACCAAACATCATACCCCACATCGCTGGGAAATGGAAAAATTGGTGTCCTAAAACCGCTATTACAATAGTTCCGATTCCTAAATAAATAATTACTTGTGCTCCTGGTTTTAACTCCTCTTTTTTATCAGTTTGTTCTGAAAAAGGAGGTTTTCCCTCTGGAACCACTTTAGATAGTAACCAAGCTGTAACAACCCAACCTA
>DQTU01000064.1 GCA_015662615.1 Campylobacterales bacterium
AAAAACATTCCTAAGAGTATCAAAGAGGAGTTATCTAAAGAGTACATCGTAAATCCACTAGAGATAGTCAAAATAGAAGTAAGCTCTGATGGAAGTAAGAAGTATCTGTTTCGCCTCCATGATGGCTATACGATGGAGTCTGTGCTTTTACCTATGAAAATGAAGAAAGTAGATGATGAGGGTAAAACAATCTCTGAGACAAAATTCTCTATTTGTGTCTCTAGTCAAGTGGGATGCAAGATTGGGTGTGCATTTTGTCTTACAGCGAAAGAGGGTTTTAAAAGAAATCTTACCGCTGGAGAGATACTAGCACAAGTGATTTATATCAAAAAAGATAATGATATAGCCCAAAACCGAAGTGTGAATATTGTCTACATGGGTATGGGTGAACCATTAGATAATATGACTAATGTCGTAAAAGCAGTTAAAATGTTTAAAGACCCAGATGGTTTAGCAATAGGGGCAAGACGACAAACCATATCTACAAGTGGATTAAGTGCTCAAATAGAGAAATTAGGAAAGATGGATTTAGGGATATTGTTAGCCATCTCATTACATGCTGTTGATGATGAACTTAGAGAAAAGCTTATGCCTATCAATAAAGCGTACAATATTGAATCAGTTATCAATGCAGTTCGAAACTTTCCAATTGATGCTAGGAAGAGGGTAATGTTTGAGTATCTTGTGATGAAAGGTTTAAATGATGACCAGAAAAGTGCCAAAAAACTTGTAAAACTTTTGCATGGAATCAAGGCGAAAGTGAACTTGATATATTTTAACCCCTACCCTGGTTCTCCGTTTCATAGACCAAGTGAAAAAGATATGGTGGGATTTAAAGATTATCTTAACGACCATGGTGTATTATGTACGATTCGACAATCCAAGGGGCTAGATATATCTGCTGCTTGTGGACAATTAAAGGAGAAGACAGATAATGAGTTGGATTGATATATTTCAGATAGTTTTTCTTGCACTTGTATTTATTGCTGGTGTTGGTGGCTTGATCAAAGCCGTGTTTTTTGATAAAGATTGAAGAGTTCACTGATACTACTTTTTGAATAGAGTTTAAAATGGTTTTTGTAAGTAAACTCTATCCAGTTTGCATGAAGCATAAGACGAGAAGCTCCAATCTTTTTTATACGCTCTTCGTCACTAAGTTTACCATTGAGATACAAATCAGCGGTTTCAAAATCAACTCCGTAAATCGGGTCTCCGATTATTGGATGTTTCACGTGAAACAAATGTACTCGTATTTGATGCTGTCTTCCTGTAAGTGGAATTGCCTCCACAAGTGTTTGATTTAAATCTTTAAAATATTGAATTGGCTTGATAATAGTTTGAGACGCTTTACCCTCATCGCTAATTCGTACTTTAAGTTTTATCTCTGAAAATTCACGATTTTTTGCGATAAGGGCATCAATAAAAAGTTCTTTGTCAATCTCTCCAGCAACTAGTGCAATATAGCCTTTATTTATTTTACGATTTTCAAAAAGTGTTTTTATCTCTCTTTCAGCAATTTTGTTTTTAGAGATGATTACTAAGCCACTAGTTTCTTTGTCGATACGATGAACGATATTTGCCTCAGCACCATAAAGATATTTTGCTTCATGGGTTAGTGAATATTCTGTATGTCTGCTTGAAGGGTGCACCAATACTCCAGAGGGTTTTTCAAAGAGTGCGAAAGTGTCTGTTTGAAAAATTGGTTTTAATCCTAAAGTGCTTGGGACAAATACGGCAACTTCAACTTTCCCTTCTAATTCAAAGTTTTTTTGGTTTATAATTTGCCCATTACATACAAGCCTATGCTTATCAATCCAGCGTTGAGACTCTTTCATAGTTATATCAAAACTCTCTAGCAAGAACTTAAAAGCTTTGACTTTTCTTTGGAGATGGAACTTCTTTATTTTGTATGACAAATTTAAACCTTTTTTAACCAATTTTTAAAATCGTGTTGGTTAAAATCATTATATATAAAAACACTAAATTATCTCAAAATTTAATGTACACTTAAAACTATTCAAAAAAAGGTTTCTCCAAAATGATAGAAAGATACTCAAGAGAAGAGATGAAAAACAATTGGACAATGCAGGCAAAGTATGATGCTTGGCTAAAAGTAGAAAAGTCGGCGGTAAAAGCTTGGAATAAACTTGGACTTATTTCAAATGAAGATTGTCAAAAGATTGTAGACAATGCAGCATTTAGTGTTGAGAAGATTGATGAGATTGAAAAAGTAACACGCCATGATGTGATTGCATTTTTAACAAGCGTTGCAGATTCGTTAGGCGAAGAGAGTAGGTGGGTTCATTATGGGATGACAAGTTCTGACTGTATTGATACTGCGGTTGCACTTCAGATGCGAGATTCGTTGACAATTATTATCGAAGATGTGAAGATGGTTATGGCTTCACTAGAAAGACGAGCCAAAGAACACAAGATGACTTTGATGGTCGGAAGAAGTCATGGTATCCATGGCGAGCCTATAACTTTTGGTTTGGTACTTGCTATTTGGCATGATGAGATGAAAAGAAATCTTGAAAATCTTGAACAGACTATGGAAGTGATTTCGGTAGGACAGATAAGCGGGGCGATGGGTAACTTTGCGCACGCACCGATGGAGTTAGAAGAGTATGTTTGTAAAGACTTAGGGCTCAAACCTGCTCCTGTATCAAGCCAAGTCATTCAGCGAGATAGATATGCAAACTTGATGAATGCCTTAGCACTTTTAGCGTCTACAAGTGAAAAGATTGCCGTTGCGATAAGACACTATCAAAGAACAGAAGTTTATGAAGTTGAAGAGTTTTTTACAAAAGGGCAAAAAGGAAGTTCGGCTATGCCTCATAAACGAAATCCAATTTTAACTGAAAACATTACGGGTCTTTGTCGAATGATTCGTTCTTACGCAATGCCAGCAATGGAAAATGTAGCACTTTGGCATGAGAGAGATATTTCACACTCAAGCGTTGAACGATTTATTTTACCTGATGGGTTTATCACAACTGATTTTATGTTGCATCGTTTGAATTCTGTGATAGATAAGATGGTTGTTTATCCAGAGAATATGATGAAAAATCTCAACCTTACGGGTGGATTGGTGTTTTCACAGCGTGTTTTATTAGAGCTTCCGTTAAAAGGGGTTTCGAGAGAAGATGCTTATAGTATTGTACAGAGAAATGCGATGAAGGTCTGGGCAGATATCCAGCAGGGTAAATCAGCACTCAATAGCGAAGGAGAGAGTCTCTACTTGGAATATCTTTTAGAAGATGAAGCGTTAGGGGCAAAACTAAGCGAAGAAGAGATTAGAGCGTGTTTTGATTATTCATATTACACCAAGAACATAGACAATATTTTTAAAAGGGTATTTTAGAGGATGACTAGCAAAATGTTAACTGTAACCAAAAGAAATGGAAGAATTGAGCCGCTAGATATCACCAAGATTCAAAAGTATACATGTGAATCAGTAGAGGGGCTGGAAAATGTAAGTCAAAGTGAATTAGAACTTGATGCACATATCCAATTTCGTGATAAGATTAGTACTGAAGAGATTCAACTTACCCTTATTAAAACTGCTGTTGATAAAATTGATGTAGATAGACCTGACTGGACTTTTGTAGCAGCACGACTATTTCTTTATGACCTTTATCACAAAGTAAGTACTTTTACGGGATATATGAAGTTAGAAGAGTATTTCAAAAAAGGTGAAGATGAAGGACGAATTGTCATGGGTCTTAAAGAGAAATATGACCTAGCTGATTTAGATGCTTATATCAAGCCTGAAAGAGATATGCAGTTTAACTATCTAGGCGTTAGAACACTTTATGATAGATACCTTTTAAAAGATAGACAAGGTCATCCCATCGAATTGCCACAGCATATGTTCATGGCGATTGCGATGTTTTTAGCACAAAATGAGTTCAATCCTCAAGATTGGGCAAAGAAGTTTTATGACTTAATCTCAAAATTTGAAGTGATGCTTGCAACACCAACACTCTCAAATGCAAGAACCCCGCGACATCAGTTAAGCTCATGTTATATTGGAAGTACCCCTGATAATATCGAAGGAATTTTTGATGCGTATAAAGAGATGGCACTTTTGAGTAAATTTGGTGGAGGAATCGGTTGGGATTGGTCAAAAGTGAGAGGACTTGGAAGTTCTATCGATGGACACAAAAACGCAGCTGGTGGAATTGTTCCATTTTTGAAAATTACCAATGATGTAGCACTTGCGGTTGACCAATTAGGAACGAGGAAAGGTGCAATTGCTGTTTATCTCGAACCTTGGCATAGTGATATACTGGATTTTCTAGACCTTAAGAAAAACTCAGGGGAAGAGCGTCGTCGTGCGCATGATCTGTTTCCTGCACTTTGGATAAATGACCTTTTTATGAAGAGAGTTGAAGAGAATGGTATGTGGACACTTTTAGACCCACTAGATGCAGAAGATTTACCACAGCTTTATGGAGAAGCATTTGAAAAACGATATATTGAGTATGAGAATGACCCAGATATCATCAAAGAGACGATTAGTGCGAAAGAGCTTTGGAAAAAAGTGCTGTTGAGTTATTTTGAGATTGGAAATCCTTTCCTCTGTTTTAAAGACAATGCAAATAGAGTAAATCCAAATGCACATGCTGGTTTTATTAGAAGTTCAAACCTCTGTACGGAAATTTTTCAAAATACTGATCCTAACCATTACGATATAAAGCTAACTTATGAAGATGGTTCAGCTGATATACTTAATGAAAATTTAGAAGTTGAAGTAGATGGAGGCATTGTAAAACTTGCTAAAAAAGTCACAGCACTTGATAGCATTGATGGCAAACAAGTTTTTATCGTTGAGAAAGAGAAACGAGATGGAAAAACTGCGGTTTGTAACTTAGCGAGTATTAACCTTTCAAAAATCAATACAAAAGAAGAGATAGAGCGTGTTACACCAACAGCAATCAGAATGCTTGATAATGTTATTGACTTGAATTTTTATCCATTAGCTAAAGTAAAACAGACAAACCTCGCAACGCGTTCTATCGGACTTGGTGTTATGGGTGAAGCACAGATGCTAGCAGAACAGGGTATCATGTGGGGAAGCTCTGAACATTTTGAAAAGATAGATGAAGTGATGGAAGCAGTTAGTTACAATGCAATACATGCATCTTCAAACCTTGCACTTGAAAAGGGAAAATATGCTGAATTTGAAGGTTCAAGTTGGAGCAAAGGAATTTTCCCTATTGATGTAGCGAATGAAGAGGCGAAAAAGTTAGTTGACCGTGGCGGTCTGTTTGGTTACACCTACGATTGGAATGCTTTAAAAGAGAAAGTTAAAACAGACGGTATGAGAAATGGATATTTGATGGCAATCGCACCGACAAGTTCGATTTCAATTTTAGTAGGAACCACACAAGCCATCGAGCCTATTTACAAAAGAAAATGGTTTGAAGAGAACTTAAGTGGTCTTATACCTGTTGTAGCTCCCAAAATGAGCCCAGAGACTTGGTCATATTATACTCCAGCATATGAGTTGGATCAAACAGTTCTGATCAAAGCAGGGGCTGTGAGACAAAAATGGATTGACCAAGGGCAGAGCCTTAATATATTTATGACTTTAGATAATGCAAGTGGAAAATATTTAAATGATATTTATATGCTAGGTTGGAAGCTTGGACTAAAATCTACCTATTATCTAAGAAGTGAATCTCCTGATGCGACTGAAGATAGTGTTGCGGATAGAAGCATGGAGTGCTTAAGCTGTCAATAAAATAGAACCTTAAATTTTAACCAAAAATTGAATAAATTTCAGTTTTGGTTAAGAATACTCCATTTTCTTTAAAATATTTAACCTTTATTACTAATTTTACAACTATTTTTGTATCTACCTTAATGAAATTTTTATTATAATACCTTTAATTTTAACCAAGGGGTATCAATGGGTAGTAAAACTATCATATTCTTAGGGGTGCTTATAAGTGCAGTTTATTTATATTTTTGTATTAGTAAGTATACAGTTGTTGAATCCAAAATAAATATTCCATCTGATCCAGTTGTACAAGCTGTAGATGAAGTTAAACCAGAAATAATTGAAGAAACACCATCAATAGAAGAAGATGTTATTCAAAATGCAAATGAGAGAATATCTACACCTGCATTTGGTTTCATGGCAGGTGCAAACAAAAACCAAATTGTAGCTTTAATGTCTGATAATGATGAAAATGGTTTACTTTCAAAACAGATAGAAAAATTATGTGAAAAGAAAGAGTGCAGTAAAGATATGCGTTACCAAAACGATATCATAGATGCTTCTTGGCAGAAAGAGACTATACAAATTATTGAATTACTAACAGATGGAAGTATTGAAAGCGGATCACTATTTATTGAAGGTAATGTGTTGAAACTTGAAGGAACTGTTAATAGTCAAAAGGCTCAAGATCGCTTAAATGCAATACTAAGTAGCGTAAAAAGTGATACATTTAACATAGAGAATTATTCTAAACTTTCAGATAATGTGAAAAAAAGAGAGCGTGAGATAAAAAAAGAAGTTCTTGTTGAAAAAATAGATATTAAAAAAATAGAAGTTAATAAAGCGGATCCAAAACCTATAGTAAAACCAAAAGTTGAAAAAGT
>DQTU01000276.1 GCA_015662615.1 Campylobacterales bacterium
ACTTTTATAAAATATATACCACTATAATCGGATATTCTATAAATAGCTTTAATTACAAATCCTATTGCTATCAAAAAAGGAGAAAAAAAGTCTGTTTTAAGTTAAATAAAGCCCATGTTGTTGAGGCTAATCTTTATTTGGTATAATCACGATAATTTAATTATAGGTATTTTTATGAATGTATTGATTATAGGTAGTGGTGGAAGAGAGTATTCCATCGGGTTGGCTCTTAAAGATGATGAAAAAGTAGATAAGATTTATTTTGCACCGGGAAATGGTGCTACGGATGATATTGGTGAAAACTTGGATATTAGTGATTTTGAAGAGCTTGTTTTATTTGCAAAGTCAAATGATATAGGCTTGACTATCGTAGGACCTGAGGCTCCTTTGGTTGATGGGATTGTTGATGTTTTTAAATCTGGGGGATTAGTTGTTTTTGGCTCTTCTAAATTGGCTAGTCAGTTAGAGGGTTCTAAGATTTTTATGAAGAACTTTTTGAAAAAATATAAGATTCCAACGGCGGCTTTTGTTGAGACGGATAGTTTGGAAGTGGCATCTAAGTTTATTGATACTTTGACTACTCCTATCGTTGTTAAAGCGGATGGGCTTTGTGGCGGAAAAGGTGTTATCATTGCACTTAGTCATGACGAAGCAAAAGAGGCAGCTCGTGATATGTTGAGTGGTGAGAGTTTTGGAGATGCAGGAAAGTCTATCATAGTTGAAGAGTTTTTAGATGGTTATGAACTCTCTGTTTTTGCTATTTGTGATGGAGAAAATTATAAACTTCTTCCAGCTGCACAAGATCATAAAAGATTGCTCAATGATGACCAAGGTCCAAATACTGGCGGCATGGGAGCTTATGCACCAACGCCTTTGATAGATGATAAACTCTATCAAGAGATTGAGGATTTGGTAGTGAAACCTACCCTTAAAGGGATGCAAGAAGAGGGGATGCCGTTTGAGGGTGTTCTTTTTATCGGACTTATGATCGTCAATGGTGTGGTTAAAGTTTTAGAATACAATGTTCGTTTTGGTGATCCTGAGTGTGAGATTTTGATGCCGCTTATTAAGAGTTCAGTTTTTGATTTGTTTTACAAAGGGGCTACAAAAGATTTGGATAGTTTAAACATTGAGATGAGTGATGAGTTTGCAGTTGCTGTTGTAATGTCGAGTAAAAATTACCCTTATAAAAGTTCCGTTGCATCTGAGATAATTGTAGATGAAATTATTTTAGAAGAGTTAAAACATAATACACATATCTCATATGCTGGGGTTACCAAAGAGAATGGAAAGCTTTATGCGACTGGGGGCAGGGTGCTTCTTTGTATTGGGTTAGGAGATAGTATATTAGAAGCGAGAAATCGTGCGTATCTTATGGCTGGGCAGGTACATTTTGCTGGGAAACATTATAGAACCGATATTGCATATCAGGCGTTGAGATGAATACTATAGAGATTGAAAGTAGATTGCATCGTGAACAGTTAGAATTGGCTTCGATAAATAAAAGGTCAGTTGCTTATGCGATTGATGAGATTCTTGTCTCTGTATTATTTGCGATAATTGTTTGGGATCAGTTAAAAGTGATAAAAACGCCAGAAGCTATGATGGCGTATAGTAGTTCACTTTTTGCGTATATTATGAGTGTTAAGATCATCTATCAGACGGTTTTTGTCTATATGTATGGGGCTAGTTTGGGAAAATTGGCTATGAAAATTAGAGTTATTGAGAGTGATTATTTAGGACTTCCAACACTAAAACAGGCGATTTTAAGAGCCATCATGCGAGTTATTGGTGAAATGGTCTTTTATTTTGGTTATATTGTTGCTTTTTTCTCTCCGATTCGATTAACTTGGCATGATAGAATTGCTACAACTCTGGTTGTTGATGTTTAGAGTAGTTACTCTTCTTTTAATTTCTATTTTTGCAGTTTTTGCAAATTCTTTAACAGGTACTTATGAACTCTACGCACCCTCAATTCATACGATAGGTGATGAAGTAATTGCCGAGGGTGGAGTTGTTATTTATAATAAGGACTCTGTTTTTAGTGCGCAAAAGATTATCTATAATCAAAAGAGTGATGTTTTAGAGTTGATTGGAGATGTTTATACCAGCCTTGAAGATGGTGGAGGTAGTAAAAATGAGTATCTCAAAATCGAGTTAAAAAATGAGCACTACTCTGGTGATAAACTTTTTTTGTTTGATAAGTTATCCGATTTGTGGATAAGTGGGGCAACTGCTACTTTAAGTAAGGGAAAATTTAGATTACGAAATGCTTCAATATCCTCTTGTGATGTTAAAGATCCTGATTGGCAGTTTCGCTTTTCCAAAGGATCTTACTATAGTGAAAAAGAGTATGTTACGCTCAACAATCCAACATTTTATTTTAAAAAAGTACCCCTTTTGTATTTTCCGTGGTTGGCATTTCCTACAGGTACAACAAGAACTACAGGGCTTTTAAGACCTTATATTGGTTTTGAAAATAGTGAAAATCTTCTTTTTGTGCAACCAATTTTTATCGCACCTTATAAAAATTGGGATATTGAACTCAACCCGCAAATAAGGCTTGATCGTGGTCTTGGTCTTTATGGCACTTTGCGATTTGTAGATACAAGTCATTCTCATGGGTCTGTTAAATTTGGTATTTTTGATGAGAAAAAAGCGTATGCACAAGAGCGAGATCTTAAAAATAGTGTTCATAAAGGTGTTGAAGTAAAGTATCAAAATAGCAAGCTTTTGAGTAACTATTTAAAAGAAGGTAGCTACAAAGATGCGCTTTTAATTAATTATACTAATTTAAACGATATAGATTATATCAATTTAAAACATGATGAGGACTATGCCGTCAATAAACTGATAACTTCAAAGTTAAATTACTATATCACTGATGAAGATGAGTATTTAGGGCTTTATGCAAAGTATTTTATCGATACAGAAAAGTTAGATAATGATGATACGCTCCAAACACTACCATCATTTCAATATCATAAATTTACCAAAAATTTACCTTGGGAGAATTTTCTCTATTCGATTGATTATAAGTTTAAAAACAGTTATAGAAAAGAGGGCTTAAGGGCAAGACAGCATGAGATATCGCTTCCTATCATTTACAATAAGTCATTTTTTAATGAGTTTATAAATTTTTCAGCTTCGGAAAATTTATATTATTCACGAGTTCATTATCTTGAAGGGAACGCTACGATAGATGACCATGCTAACTATTTTAGCAATTATCATAACCTCTCCATAAGTTCAGATTTGTCAAAAAAATATGAAAACTTTATCCATAACATGCAAATAGATGTAAGTTATATCATCCCTAGTGTTGATAATAAAAATGGATATTTTGCAGATTTTATCCCTTTTAGCCTTGAACAAAAAAGTGTTCGCGTAAAATTTAATGAATATTTGTATGATGAGAATGGTCTTGATTTTTTGATACATAGAATAGGACAAAATATCTATCTTGAAAGCATAGACAATAGACTTGATGATCTTGAAAATGAGATTATTTATAAGTTCTCAAAAGACTTTTATGTGAGAAATACGCTTATTTACTCTCATGTATATGATAAGTTAAAAAAGATACAATCAGGGGTGTATTACAAAGATGCATACAATAACATAAGAGTTGATCATACATTTCAAGAAGCACCGGATTTAGATAAAATTAATTATCTTGCCGCAGATTTTAGTAGAAAAATAGATAGACGTTATGAAGTTTTTGCTGGGGTTGATTATGATTTTGACCAAGATTTTACCAAAGAGTGGCGTATGGGTTGGAGTATGAAAAAGCGATGTTGGGATTATCGGGTTCGGTATTCTCAAAGTGTAACGCCAAGCCTTACTAGTGGAGGAACTGAGTCTTTCACTAGACGAACAGTTTACTTTTTTATCAGACTTGCCAACATTGGCGGTGTAGAATTGAAAAGTGAAAAAGATTATGCATTGGAGGGAGATAGCCTATGAGTAGTGAAGCAAAAGTTGGTTTTTTTGTCTTTATCGGTTTGAGCTTACTGTTTTTACTAGCAACCCAAGTTGGAAGTTTTAAAAACATGTCGAAAGAGGGCTATCATATCTATGCGGATATGGATAATGTATCAGGTCTTGATATCAACTCTAAAATTAAAGCAAACGGTATTGATATCGGATACATTGAAGATCTTAAAATTGAGGGAAATAAAGTACGGGTGCATATGTTTATCTATCAAGATATAAAAGTACCTTCAGACTCTGTAGTCAGACCCCTTCAAGAGTCTATGCTTGGCGGTAAATATGTTGCCTTAACTCTTGGAGACGAAACATCACTTTTAAAAGATGGCAATAGGGTAAAAAGTGGTGCAAGAATGTCTGACTTTAATGATGCCAGTCATGCGATGACTGCGTCTGCAAATGAGTTTAGACTCTTATCAAAAGAGATAAGAGAGTTGTTGAGCGGCGAGTCAAGAGAGAGTTTGCAGATGACTTTTTCCAATTTAGAAGGCATTACCACAGAACTTAAAAAGTTTACACAACTTGATCATTTAAAAAACATAACAGATAATTTTAATAAAATGGCAGTAACGCTCACTGAAACAGGTGCTAGTTTCACAAGTGTTGCAGATACGATCAATAACAAACTTCCAAACATTTTACAAAACCTTGATATTCTTGTTAAAGATTTAAAAGTTACAAGTGCTGAAATCAGGATGAAAGTACCTGAAATGGCTAGAAAGTTTGAAAAAGTTCAGCAAGATTTACAATCGTTGATTAGTGATAATAAAGTACCTGTAAACAATGCAATTAATGCAGCGGATTCATTTTTCTCCTCAGGTACTGATACTTTTGATAAAGTGGATGCGCTTTTAAATACGATTAATCAAGTCCAATTAGAAGTTGCCATGCGTCAAGAATACATGTCCTCTGATAAGGCAGGAAAAGGGTATCTATCACTTAATTACATTCCTAGTGATACAAAAAGATTTGAGTTTGAGGTCGTAAGTACAGATGATTATAGCCAAAGAGATGAATTTGATAATTTGATTGAACCTAAAAAACATGATGAGGGTCAACTTCTTATTTCAGCACAAATTGCAAAACGGTATGATGATTTGGTTTTAAGGGCTGGACTTATTGAAAATACGGCTGGTGCTGGAGTAGATTATTATCTTTTAAATGACAAATTTAAAGCCAGTGCTCAAATCCATGATTTTAACGCTCAGTATGACATTCGAGGTGAAAATCCCCATGCAAAGCTAAGTGCAAGATATACCTTTTTAAAACATATAGATTTTTTTGGAGGATATGATAACTTTTTAAATGATAAAGCTGACAATGCCTTTATTGGTTTAGGGTTCCGCTTTTTTGATGACGACTTGAAAACGTTGATCATGAGTCAGAGTTTAGGAAGTATGGCAAATTGAAAAATGAAGTTGTAGAGCTTATTCATGATGCGCTTCAAACTTTAAACCTTCCTTCTTTGGTTTCATATGAGGATATAAAAAACCAATATTATCTCCTCTCAAAACGCCATCATCCTGATCTTAATCAAGAAGATAGTAAAATGGTCGAGATTAACGAAGCTTATGCTGTTTTAAAGCAGTATGTATTTCACTATAGATTTAGTTTTAGTGATGAAGAGATTATGAAACAGTTCCCAGAAGCGAGCCATGCCAGTAAATTTAGATTTTAACGACTATCTTTTTAGAGATAGAGATGATGCCTCTAAGCAACTTTTGGAAATCTTACCTCGTGAGTTAATGCAAAGAGAGAAGTGGTTGCTTTTGACTTTGGCTTCTGGTGCCGTACCTATTGCTGAGATGCTTTGTTCTGAGTTTGGGTTAGAGTATGATTTGCTTTTTATGTCGGCTATCTATGCACCAAACAATGATGAGTGTCAGATAGCAAAGGTTAGTGAACTTCAAGAGATAGTTATAGATCAAAATCTAGTAGATAGTTTTGGGATAACACTTGATTATATCTATGGAGATGCAGAGCGAAAACATCATGACGAGTTATTAAGTGATCAATATCAATATAGAAAATCATTACCACTCACAAGTATAAAAGATAGAAATATTCTTTTGATAGATGAGGGTTGTGAAACGGGACTTAGAGCGGTTTGTGCGATCAAGTCTGTTTTAGCACATGGTGCAAGAAAAGTTTCATTAGCTACGCCCATTATAGCGGATGACCTTTTCCATCAGTTGGAGATGCTGCTAGATGATATTTATACCAATCACAAAATTAAGGATTTTATAGAAGTTAATTATTATTATGAGATTTTAGAGAAGTTCAAGAAAAAAGAAGTCAAAAAGATTTTAGAAAATAGTTTAAATTATGTACCATTTAAAGGAGAAAAATAGAATGGGTTGTCAAGTAGAGATAAATGTTAACAATAAAAATGAGATATATGATATAGATAAAGTTGCAAAACAAGCAGCAGGAGCAGTATTAGCAAGAGTTGGAGATGCAGTAATCTTAGCCACTGTGGCAAGAGATGATAAAATGGTTGAGGAAGATTTTTTGCCACTTACCGTTCACTATATAGAGAAGAGTTATGCCGCTGCAAAAATTCCAGGTGGTTACATCAAAAGAGAGACAAAACCAGGAGATTTTGAGGTATTAACTTCAAGAATCATCGATAGAAGTTTAAGACCACTTTTCCCAAAAGGGTATGCATATCCAACGCAAATTGTACTTTTTGTCCTTAGTGCTGATCCAGAGGTTGATTTACAAACTATGGCACTAAATGCAGCTTCTGCGGCTCTGTATCTTTCAGATATTCCTGTTGATAAAAATGTTGCAGCAGTAAGACTTGGTAGAATTGATGGAGACTTCATCACAAATCCAACGACTTCACAATTGGCTGAAAGTTCGTTAGATCTTCTTGTTAGTGGTACAAAAGATGAATTATTAATGATTGAAATGAAAGCTATGGCGACTACGCATAGTGAAGTAATTTTAGAGCCTATGATGGGCGAAAATGCTATACAATCTGTTATGACAACAAGAGAGATGAATGAATTAAGCGATGAAGATACACTGCAAGCGTTACAAATCGCTGGAGATGCAATTGCAGAAGCTAGCAACGCATACGAAGATGGTTTCAAATCACTTCAAAAACCAGTAGCAGAGCTTGAGTATAAAAGTGAGTTAAACCATGACTCTATCTTAGACTATATCGATGAGTTTTACAAAGAGGAAATCAATACCGCTGTAAATGAGATGGCAAAAAGTGAAAGAGCTTCAGGATTAAAGACAATTGCTCAAACCATTGCAAATGATGAAACAGCAATAAAAGAGGGTTGGAGCAGTGACCTTATCTCTAACATGGTGGGGAAATATAAGAAAAATGTAGTGAGATCTATGATTCTTGATCAAAATGTCAGAGCTGATGGAAGAGGCTTGACAGAGGTTCGTGATATCGAAATTGAGACCAATATCTTACCATCTGTTCACAGCTGTTGTCTTTTCACTCGTGGTCAGACTCAAGCTTTAGTTACTCTTACTTTAGGTGATGGAAAATCTGCACAAATGTACGACCTTTTAGCGGATAAAGATCCAGGATATGAAAACTTTATGATTCATTATAATTTTCCAGGATTTTCAGTAGGTGAAGCTTCGCCTTTAAGACCTCCAGGGCGTAGAGAATTAGGACATGGAAACTTAGCAAAAAGAGCGTTAGAACCGTCTATCGATCTTCCAAGAAGTGAAACTATCAGGCTTGTTTCTGAGATACTTGAATCAAATGGTTCTTCTTCTATGGCAACAGTTTGTGGTGGTAGTTTGGCTCTTCGTGCTGCTGGTTTAGAGAGTGAAAAACTTATCGCTGGTGTGGCTATGGGATTGGTTGTTGAAGATGATAGATATGCAATTCTTACAGACATCATGGGACTTGAAGACCATGATGGTGATATGGACTTTAAAGTGGCTGGAAGTCGAGATGGTATCACAGCACTTCAAATGGATATCAAACTTGGTGGAATTGACCAACAGATACTCAAAGAGGCACTTTTACAAGCAACTGAAGCAAGAGCACATATCTTAGCAATCATGGAAAAAGCAAATGATGAAATAGTTTTAAATGAGGAAGCACTTCCTTCACGAACTATTTTTGATTTAGACCCTTCTACTTTTGGTGCGATTATCGGTAAAGGTGGAGAGACGATCAAAAAAATATTAGATAAATTTGAAGTTCATATTGATCTAGATAAAGATAACGGTACGGTAAAAGTTGAGGGATCTAACAAGGTTCAAGTAAGTGCAGCATGTGACCATATCCGTGAGTTAGCGAGTCAAAAAAGAGACTCTAGAAAACCAAAAGCTGCGATGCCTTCATTTCAAGAGGGACAAATTTTTGACGGTATTATAAAACGAGTGGTTGACTTTGGCGCTTTTGTAGAGCTTCCAGGGGACATTGATGGACTTTTACATATCTCAAAACTTTCAGATGAGAGAGTTGATAAAGTAACTGATATCGTAAATATTGATGATAAAGTAAAGGTAAAGATACTAGCTGTAAAAGGTCATAAAGTAGAGTTAGGATTTATAGAAAAATTGTAATTGTAATTAAAATTTAAAGGAGAGAGTATGTCAGAAGCTGCAGCGTATCCAGATAATTTCGATGAGCTAAAAGATAAGGTAAGAAGAGCAGGTTTGCTTGATCGTGTACCAGTTAGAGGAACGATAGAGATGATAGCTGTTGTTGTCTCTATGATAGTAGCATTTGCAACCATGGAGATGTGGAATCCTGTTCTTTTTGGACTATTTTTAACACTCATATTTACCCGTGCAGTTTTTGTCTCTCATGATATCTTGCATCTTCAATATTTTAAAGAGAAAAAACTATCATTTAGACTCTCTTATATCTATTTGGCGATTATTTTAAGTAACTCCTCTTCATGGTGGGATTTTAAACACAACATCAATCATCATACATGGTGTAATGTTGTTGAAAAAGATGAAGATATATTAGCACTTGACGGGGCATTTACGCCAAACAACAAAGGAGACAGCCCTGTTATCAAAAAGTATAAATATCTTATTTTTTGGGGTTCTATGTTTTTTATGTACCCAGCTTTTATAGCACAATCTTACAGCTTTGTTTTAAAGAAAAAACTTTACGGTGAATTTGCACTTATGTTACTTCACTGGCCTATCATCTGGGGAACTATTTTTTATGTTCTTCCTTTTTCATCGGCAATTACTGTTTTTATAACGCTTTACCTTGTACTCTCAGTTTGGCTCTCATTTGGTTTTATCACAAACCATTTAGGCTGTGAAGTTTTTAACTTAGAAGAGGGTAAAAAACTATCATGGATGGAGCTACAGATGCGTAGTAGTCGTTCACTAAGTGGTGGTTCTTTTGTGCATTGGTTTTATGGTGGATTAAATACGCAGATAGAGCATCATCTATTTCCAAAAGCACCACGATTCAATCTTTTGAAAGTGCAAGCAATGACAAAAGCATTTGCGGAAAAACATAATATGAAATATTTTGAGTCAACACCAGTAGAGGCTTATTTTCAGATAAATCGTGTCTTGAAGGGATATTAAGTTTTAAATCTTTTTATTATATAATTAATTTTATATAACTATTAGGATTAACAATGATTCAAGAATTGATAGATTTTATCTCTTCAACTATAGCAGGTGGCATCATGGGAAATGCTGCATATGATGGTCTTAAAAAGGTTTTAGGCTCAAACTTTGAGAAACTCTCCTCTTTCATTAAAAATGATGAAAAGGAGAAGTTTGAAGGTGCTTTGGAGATTTTATTGGAAAATAAAACTTTAAAAGCAGAGATTTTAGCATTGAAAAATGGAAAGTTAGTAGATGGAAGTTTGAATAAAATTACAAACTCTCATGTTGATGTCAAGCTTGGTAAAAGTGGTACTATGTCAAAAAGTATCAATAAAGTCAAAAACTCAACTATAAAAATAAAATAATGCCAGATATAGTAGGTAGTCTTAATCATATTGACAACTCGACAATAACCATTAATGGCGTAGAATATATAATTCCAAAAATCCTAACCCCAACCCTTGGTTCAGAACAAGCCACAAATTTTGTCGGTCGAGAAAATGA
>DQTU01000156.1 GCA_015662615.1 Campylobacterales bacterium
AGAGTGGTACAAAGATTTTGCTTGCTCTTAAGGGCTTTGCTATGTGGAGTACCTTTGATCTAGTTGGCAAGTATCTTTGCGGTACAAGTGCCAGCGGTCTGTACGAAGCGAAGCTTGGGCGTGAGGAGATGAACAAAGAGGTACACACCTACTCTCCAGCATTTAAAGAGGAAGAGATTGAAGATATTGCAAGACTCAGTGATCATATTGTCTTTAACTCTCCTGAACAGATACGACGTTTTTTAAAAAAGGCAAAAGCGGTCAATTCATCAATCTCTTGCGGTCTTCGGGTCAATCCGGAGTTCTCATCGGCACCTGTTGACCTTTACAACCCTTGTGGTCTTTACAGCCGACTTGGCACAACCATTGCCAATTTTGATCCAGAAATTTTAGAAGAGTTAGATGGACTGCACTTTCATGCACTCTGCGAGCAAAACGTCGATGCCCTTGAAGGGGTTTTGAAAGCATTCGAAGAGAAGTTTGGCAAATTTATTTCTAAGATGAAGTGGATCAACTTTGGAGGCGGTCACCACATTACCCGTAAAGATTATGATGTTGATCGCTTGATTGAAGTTATTCGTGATTTTAAAGCTCGCTACAACAACATTACCGTCTATTTAGAACTAGGAGAAGCTGTTGGATGGCAAGCAGGACCATTAGTAGCTTCAGTGCTTGATATTATCCATAATGGGATGGATATTGCAATACTTGATGTGTCAGCTGAAGCACATATGCCAGATACCTTAGCGATGCCTTATAGAGCTGAAGTGCGTGGAGCGGGTGAAGCAGGTGAAAAGTCTTACACATATCGTCTTGGTGGTAATACCTGTCTTGCAGGTGATATTATGGGTGATTACAGTTTCGATAAACCGCTTAAAGTGGGTGATAAGATTGTCTTTGAAGATCAGATCCACTATACGATGGTTAAAACAACTACCTTTAATGGAGTGCAACATCCATCTATTGCCATCTGGACAAAAGAGAATGAACTCAAAATTGTAAGAGAGTTTGGTTATGAAGATTTTAAAAACAGACTCTCATAATCAATTTGACGAATCAATCTGTTTAGCAATATCTACCATGCCCTCTTCTATCTTTTGGCGACTTTTATAAGTAAAAAAGGAAGGGGGCTTGGCCTCTTCTTTGTAATGTATACATATGGCATAATGTAAAAGATTTACATCTTGATTGGCCATTTTGTCAAACCACTCCAACGAGATTGGTGTTACAGTACCATCTGCATATTTTATAATGGCAGCTAGATATAGCTGACTGACATTGTCAAGATCTATTGTTTCATTTTGAATTGTAAGTGTCACGCTTTCCTCCATTCATTGATATGATATACTAAACAAAGTTGCTTTAAAAGTTGGTTACAAAGGAGTGTAATGATTGAAGACAAACATAGATGGAATGAAAGATATAAAACTTTGCCACCACCTCAAAAACCAAGTAATCTACTATTAAGATACATTGATTGTATCAAAGGAAAAGATGTACTAGATATTGCAGCAGGCTTAGGAAGACATTCACGTATATTAGCAGAGCGTGGATATAGCGTTGATGCTATAGAGTATAGTGATGTTACACTAGAGTCTTTAAGAGAAATTTCAGGGGTTAATGCCATAGAGATGGATTTAGAGAATGGATGCAATTTAGAAAAGAGTTATGATGCTATTTTATGTTTTAACTATCTAAACAGAGACCTCTACAATTTTATGATTAACAACTTAAACAAAGATGGGATTATTCTATTTGAAACATTCGTATTTGATGAAGAGAATGAGTGTGCTCCTAAAAACCCGGAATTTTTACTGAAAAAAAATGAACTGTTAAAGGTTTTTATCTCACTTAATATTATAGAATATAAAGAGTCTTATGTTGTAAAACAGAATGGTCAAAAGGCACTTATGGCTTCTATGGCTGCAATAAAAAAGTAAAAAATAGAAAAAACTTGCTTTTATAAAACTTTTCAGCTATACTTCCGGCAAGAAAGATGATTTAGATTCTCGTCTTTGTGTGTGATCGTTCTACCTCGACCCTTCGAATTAGAGTTCTTGTGCGCGCAAGATAGCTTCAAAACACTTTTCTAAATTTAAATAACAAAGGCATTACAATGGCAGATATTATCAATGGAACAGTTAAATGGTTCAATAGTGAAAAAGGTTATGGATTCATTCAGCCTGAAGATGGAAGTAAAGATGTATTCGTACATTTCAGACAAATCAACAATACTGGTTTCGGAAGAGTTTCTTTAGATGAAGGTCAAAG
>DQTU01000252.1 GCA_015662615.1 Campylobacterales bacterium
CCATTTACCAGTTTTTACATCAGTAACCCAAATGATAGCTTTGTCAGCCCACTCTATCTCATCTTCTACAAACCAAAGCACAACACATCCAATATCATCAAAATAGTATGTTTTACCAGTAGTAGGGTCGGTAGTTTGAGCAGCATACATCCTATCACTTACAACCATCTTGCATCTTATACACATATCTCTATCCCAATGTACTTCATGCACACCTAACTCTATCTTTCTCTCACATCCCAAAAAAAGTAGTAAAATGAAAAAAAGGCTAAAGAGTTTCATCTGATACAATCTTCCCCAAATCCATATAAACCACACGATTAACCAAATGTTCTATCTCATCCAAACGGTGTGTGATAAAAAGTAAGATTTTATCCTCTTTGATACCATCAAGAAGATTATAAAAACTCTCTCTACCTTTTGGGTCAAGATTTGCCGTTGGTTCATCAAAAATTAGAATTTCACTTTTTTTAGAAACTGCAATGGCGATAAGAAGTTTTTGTTTCATCCCACCTGATAGTTTAAAAAAAGATTTCCCCATCTGATTTTCGATATCAAGTCCCATTTTATGTGCATTATCTATGATTGACTCTGTTGTACATCCACTACTTTTTGAGACATATTCTATCAACTCTTTGCAACTTAATTTTATCGGAGGTGGAAGCTGAGGAATAAAACCAATATTTTCAACCACTTCCACTCTTTGGTTAATTGGGTCAAATCCATTTACTCTTATTTGCCCACTACTCACATGGTAATACCCAAGTATTGCCCGAACAAGTGTTGTTTTACCTGCACCATTTGGTCCCATGATAGCAACTCTATCACCTTTTTTGAAAGTAATACTTACATCATCAAGTGACTTATCTTTATAAAATTTCTTAGTTATATGTTGTACTTCTATCATAATAAATCTGTCAACCTAAAATTAAAATTCAATGCATCCGTATGACACACATCGATACATCTTCCACACATAGTGCAATCTCCACTCAAAACATGTTCACTTTTAACACCTTTTTCAGCTCTTTTTCTTGCATGTTTAGCTTTGGTCAAATCCAAGATATGAGGTTCAGGACAGACTCCAGAACATGCCATACAGTGGTCACAGTTGTCATTCCATTGTACTTTTGTAGCAGATGCCCTGCCGATTATCCCATAAGTTGTTCCAACAGGACAGATATAAGTACACCAAGCCCTAGAAGATACAAACACATCAAATAAAAACACAACTAAAACCCAAATCAGAGCAACACTCCAACCATAAACGATAGCACGACTCATAAGCCCCACAACATTGATACTCTCAAAAACGATATATCCAGTAACTGCGGCTAATCCTAAAAAGAGTAACCAAAAAACATATTTAATATTATTGCTGTATAACTTACTATAAGGTCTTTTATTGATAATTCCTTTAGCAATTAGTTTTCTATGAGTATGCTCTGCAATATCTGCCAATATACTATAAGGACAAACCCAACCACAATAAGTTCTTCCACCGATAAGCAGATAAATGATTACAATCGTTGAAGTTCCGATAACCATGTTGATACCAAGTTCATACTGCGTTACAAAAACTTCAAGTGCCGTGTAAGGGTCAATCATGTAAAAGCCCAAAAACCTTGAAGCATTCAAAGTTCCCTCAAGAATTTGAATATCAATAAAAAATGATAAAAAGAAAAATAGATGAATCGCAATAACCGATAGCCACTTCCAAAAACGCCAGCTAGGTTTTACCTTACCTTTAGCATTTTTGATAAAAAATGTACTCATTAACGGTGTTTCCACTAACTCTTTTC
>DQTU01000036.1 GCA_015662615.1 Campylobacterales bacterium
AAAGCTTATACTGGCTATATAGGACCATTTCCTGTAATTAAGTAATCTTTTTAGAGGAGAGGAAACTCTTCTCTAAATATTATATAGATAAATGTATAGAGATATTTTTATCTATATACTATAAGGAAAATCTCATGAATCGTTTAACAAAACTTTCACTATCAGCTACTTTAATCTCACTTTTAACACTCTCATGTAGTGATGCAAAAAGCGTAACCGTTGATATCAAAAACCGCTCTTTAAAAAATGATGCAGCGAACATTCCAAGCCAATGTTATACAAAAACAGAAGATGAAGATGGCAAAGTTCACAATCCATGTTTTAACTGCCATATCAGCTCCTCTGAACCAAATTATCTTGATGATTGGGATCTACAAGAGAGTTATGCATTTGCTGAATATGCACAAAAAAACCACTGGACAAATCTTTTCAAAGATAGAACAAAAGCTGTTGCCAAGATAAGTGATAAAGAGATTTTAAACTATGTCAGAGTTGATAACTATCCAGATTTAGCAGATAAACTTAAAAATCTCTCACATGATTGGGATATTGATGGAGATAAGAAGTGGGATGGATATATCCCTGATTGTTCTTACAATTTTGACGATGAGGGCTTTGATAGAGATGTGACTGGCGGATATAGTGGATGGAGAGCTTTTGGATATTACCCATTTTTAGGAACTTTTTGGCCTACAAATGGCTCAACAGATGATGTTTTGATAAGACTTCCTATGGATTTTAGAATGACAAAAGAGGGAGTTTTTGATATAGAAACCTATAAAGTTAACCTTTTAATAGTAGAAGCACTTATAAAACAAAAGAGTATTAAAACATTTGAGATAGATGAAAACAAATATGGAGTGGACTTAAACAAAGATGGAAAGCTCACAACCATAAATAAAATCACTTTTGAGTATGACCTAAAAAATGGAAAAGATATGAGTTATGTGGGATTAGCCAAGAAAAAAGGGTATAAAATTGCGGCGGGGTTTTACCCAAGAGGAACTGACTTTTTACACTCAGTACGATATATCGATACAGATGGAAACAATAGCATAAAAATGGCAGCTCGAATGAAAGAGTTAAGATATGGAAAAAAAGTAAATTGGGTTACTTATACCGACCATCAAGCACTTATGGAAGAGGAGTTAAAAGAGAGACATGATTTTCCTGATAGATTAGAGGTCTTTGTAGGAGATGCTGAGAGAGGGATTAGCAATAAAAGAGGTTGGCGATATCAAGGATTTATCGAAGATGAAAACGGAGCTTTGAGACCTCAAACTTATGAAGAGAACCTTATGTGCATCGGCTGTCATGCATCACTTGGAGCATTGGCTGATTCAACATTTGCTTATCAGAGAAAGTTTGAGCACGGAACTTTTCAAAACGGCTGGCATCATTGGAGTCAAAAAGGTTTAAAAGATGTCAAAGAGCCAAAAACAGCAGATGGAAGAGATGAATACACACTTTATCTAAAAGAGAATCATGCAGGAGATGAGTTTCGAGACAATGATGAAGTGATAAAAAAGTTTTTTAATGATGATGGAACACTAAAAGATGATGAAGTTCAAAAGATAAAAACAGACATTTCACATCTTATATTTCCTTCACAAAAAAGAGCTTTAAAACTCAACAAAGCTTATAAAGTTATCGTTGATGAACAGAGTTTTATATATGGCAGAGATGCAACGATAAAACCTGTTAAAAATGTGCATAAAGAGTTAAAACCAGACCAAAGCACAGGGGTTAAAAATCCAGTCAGGTATCATTGATGAAAAAAATAACTATTGCTACTTGTTTAGCTGTTTTGTTAATTGGCTGTGGTTCAGATACAATTAAAAAAGTAGATGATAATAAAAGTGATCCTGAACAAAAGGAGCAAAACCCCAATAACCCTCTTGAAGTTGAAGAGGGTAAAAAACGATTTAATTTATATTGTGCTACATGTCATGGCAGTGATGCAAAAGGTAAAACTGGACCAAATATCGTAGGTGTTACAATTGAAGATATAGCTGAAGAGATTGCAGGAAATTCGGCTATGACTTACATGCAAGGAGTTGTTGTAGAAGAAGACCATAGACTTATAGCAATCTATTTAGATGAACTTAAGCGTGAGGGAGGGGAAGATGATAAATTTTCACAAGAAAAAGCAGAACTAGGGAAAAGACTCTTTTTTGATACTAACCTCTCTCTCACCAAAACGCTGTCATGTGCTTCATGTCATGATCCATTACATGCTTTTATAGATGCTAGATTTGACTCAAATCCAATAGATGGAGCATTATCTGTTGGTGATGATAGTCAAACACTAGGTGGTAGAAATACACCTACCGTTGCTTATGCAAAATTTATCCCTGATTTTTTAAAGATTGATGATTCTACATATCTTGGTGGTCAATTCTGGGATGGAAGAGCAAAAAATCTAAAAGAACAGGCAAAAGGACCTTTTTTAGATCCAGCAGAGATGATGATGCCCCACGCTACCAGTGTTGTTAGTAGAGTTAAACAGAGTGTAACTTATCAAGAGAGATTTAAAAAGCTTTATGGAGCAGATATTTTTAACGATAACGATAAAGCATATGATGCTATAGCAGAGACAATCGCACAATTTGAAAAAACAGCAGAGTTGTCTCCTTTTGATTCCAAATATGATAGAAGTAAATTACCTTACTATCATGTAGATCATTATGAGATGACGGCAAAAGAGAAACTAGGTTATAAACTCTTTTTTTCAGATGATACACATTGTAGAAAATGCCATACCACAAGTTCAAATACAGAATCATCAATCGAAATTTTTACAAACTTTCGGTACGAAAATATAGGTGTACCAAAAAATTTAACGGCACTACTTGCTCGTGATGGACATACAGATAAAATAGATTTAGGTCTTGGAGGTCGTGCAGATATCAATGATGTTCAACATTATGGAAAGTTTAAAGTACCAACCCTTAGAAATATAGCTGTAACTGCTCCATATATGAGCAACGGAGTTTTTAAAGAGCTTAAAACTGTTATAAAATATTTTGATTATATGGCAGGAAATGGACATCCTTTAAATCCTGAAACAGGTAGTCCTTGGAGAGATGCAGAAGTAAATAGTACGATTAACCACGATATCTTAAAAACTTTAAAACCCTTAGATGATGAAAAGATTGAAGCTTTGGAGAGTTTTTTAAAACTGCTCACGGATAAGAAATATGAGGGGTTATTGTAACCCTTTTGTAACGCATTTTTTGTACTATAACATATCAAACAAAAGGATAAAAAATGCCATATGAAGTATAAATCAATCTTTGTCTCAGACATACACTTAGGAACCAAGTTTTCACAAGCGGACAAGTTTTTGGATTTTTTAAAAGAGACAGAATCAGACAATCTCTATTTAGTGGGAGATATCATCGATGGTTGGGCGATAAGGCGAAAATTTCGTTGGGCTCAGTCACACTCAGATGTGATACAAAAAGTACTTAGAAAAGCAAGGAAAGGGACAAAGGTTTATTATGTAACGGGCAATCATGATGAGTTTTTACGCTCATTTTTACCTCTCATTTTGGGTGATAATTTAACCGTTCTTAATGAGGTAGATTATATCTCTAAAAACGGTAAGCGGTATTATGTTACCCATGGAGACTTTTTTGATTCGATAACCATGACAAAAAAGTGGTTGGCAGTTGCTGGAGATATCGGTTATGGACTACTCTTGCATCTCAATCAAACTCTAAACTTTATCAGAAGAAAATTTGGCATAAACCGTTATTGGTCTCTCTCAAAATATATAAAAGACAATATAAAAAAATCAGTAAGTTTTATCTCTGACTATGAGGGGATACTAGCCCAACATGCAAAACATAAAGGGTATGATGGAATTATCTGTGGTCATATCCACAAAGCTGAGATGAAGATGATTGACGATATTGAGTATAAAAATTCTGGTGACTGGGTAGAGTCATGTACGGCACTTGTTGAGACAATGGATGGAGAGTGGGAAATTTTGGATTGGTTAGATAAAGAAGTTAATCTATAAGTGAAACTGTCTGTTTCCAAAAATAGTCAAAACTATCTTCAATATTCATCCTGGAGGCTTTATCTCTACAATTTTGCGACATATCTTCTAACTGTTTACTGTTTTGAAGTAGTGTTTCAATACTCTCAATCCATAGATAAGGTTTATCAATGCTGAAAGAAAATCCACACAAACCAGCATCCCCTACTATTGTTTTAGGTCCACCTTTATCAGTAACCAATGCAGGCAAACCACTAGAAAAAGCTTCTATAACAACCTGCCCCAAGGTATCAGTAATAGAGGGAAAGATAAAAAGGTCACTACTTGCATATATAGTAGAGAGTTCATCGCCTTCTTTATGCCCTAGAAAATGAAGATTTGAAATCTTTTGATACACTTTATCTTCACTAAGCTTTCCACTCCCTACCAATATAAGATGCAAATTTTTAGACTGCACAACACCTCGATTTAAAAGAGTCTGCCACAACTCAATCAAAAACTCTATATTTTTCTCTTTACTAACACGCCCTACATACAAAAGAATTTTATACTCTGCATCTAATCCAATCGTATTCCAATACTCTCTGTTTCTAAACTTAGGGCTAAATCTCTCACTATAAATTCCTGGAGGTATTGTAAAAATATTTTCATCTGTAAAACCTAAAGTCTCTTTTATCTTATCTCTATAAACTTCTGAGCGTATAAAAATAGCTTTAAAAGAGCCATAAAAATATTTCATATATTTAGTAGTGATACTTTTAGCAATTTTGCTTTTAGTATTGCTGTATATGTATGCTGGAAAGTCTGTATGATAAGTACCTGTTACTGGTATTTTTAATCGTTTTGCAATCATAAGTGTTACAAATCCAGTAAAACCAGGAGTTGCGATATGTAAAATATCTGGTTGCAGTATTTTTATCTCTTTATAGAGTTTCAAAAAAGGAGGCACTACCAAATCAAGCTCATGGTAAAAGGGCATAGGAAAACTTATAAGAGGAGTAATAATTTTTAAATTTTTGGCTTTGGTGCAATAACTCTTTTTCGTTGGACATATAACTGAGAAATCACAATCTCTACTCAATGCAACTTTGGCGATATCTTGAATAAACCTTGACACACCATTTGCATCACATAAAGTATCTGTAACCAGACAAACTTTTGGCATTAAGCAAATTCACAAATCATAATCTTTTGCGTATCTTCAACAAAATCAAACAGCAAAAACTCACTCCAATCATTTTCATAAGCCATGCCCCTAAGTTCATCTTCATCATAAATAGATTCTAAAAACACTTCATCACAATCACCAAAAAGTGGAACAAGCATCCCTTGATATCCATAATCATGTGCAAATTTTATGTTCTTTTTATATTTTTTTTGAGATTTTGTAAGATTTTTTTCATTGAATAAACTCCTTTGTAGTTTAGAAATTTTAGTTAAACTTGATAACAGTTTGATTACAAAAACTAATTTAAATAATTTAATTTTTTGTAACTATATTGTTTTCATTTTGTAATGAAGCTGTTACTCACTTACTATAAAATTTAACTATCCAAAATAGGAGGATATTTATGAAAAAGAGTATTTTAGCAATTATTTCAGTTTCAGCATTAAGCTGTTTAAATTTGGTAGCTTCACAGAGTTGTGATACAGAGGTAACAGCACAAAAAACCGTAGTTCAAGTTGGTGTTAGACCCTACTTTTTAGTAGATAAAATGAAAGAGTCAAAACTAAAACAAGAGCTGAAATCTTGTAAAGTAGAGTTATTTGAGAAGAGTGACTTTTCTATAGGTCATCGTGGGGCTGCGATGCAATTTCCTGAACATACAAGAGAGTCTTATATAGCAGCAGCAAGAATGGGTGCGGGAATCATAGAATGTGATGTTACTTTTACAAAAGATAGAGAGTTAGTGTGCCGTCATTCTCAATGTGATTTAGCAACAACTACCAATATCTTAACAACTGATTTGGCATCAAAATGTCGTAAACCTTTTAATCCTGCAAACCCTGCAACTGGCACAAAAGCATCAGCAGAATGTTGTACAAGCGACATTACACTTGCAGAGTTTAAAACACTTACAGGAAAGATGGATGCAAGTAATTCAGATGCAACAACAGTAGAAGAGTTTATAAATGCCACTCCTAGCTGGAGAACAGACCTTTATAGCGGTTCGGCAACACTTATGACACACAAAGAGAGTATTGAACTTTTCAAAAAACTAGATGTAAAAATGACACCAGAGTTAAAATCCCCAAGTGTCCAGATGCCATATGAGGGAAGTTACACACAAGAGATGTATGCACAACAGATGATTGATGAGTATAAAGAAGCAGGAGTTCCTGCAAACAGAGTCTTTGCACAATCTTTTAATTATGCAGATATATTGTATTGGATAGACCATGAGCCATGTTTTGGTGTACAAGCTGTTTATCTCGATGGTAGAGCTTATGGTGAGACAAAAGAGGATCAAGAAAAGTTTGCAAACTTTAACCAAAATGACAAATCAACATGGGGTAATAGAGATATGAAAAACCTTTATAAAAGAGGTATCCGATATGTTGCACCACCTATGTGGGTACTAGTTACTTTGGATGAAAACAAAAAAATTGTTCCCTCCCTTTATGCTAAAGAGGCAAAAGATGCAGGGCTAGAAATCATTACATGGACACTTGAGCGATCAGGTCCTTTGAAAAGTGGTGGTGGTTGGTATTATCAAACAACAACAGATGCTATCAACAACGACGGTGATACTTATGAACTTTTAGATGTGTTGGCACAAGATGTTGGTATAAAAGGGATATTCTCAGATTGGCCCGCAACTGTTAGTTTTTATGCGAATTGTAAAGGGTTGTAAAATCTAAACCATGATAGAGATTTTCTATCATGGTTTACAATCTAAGATGTTTTTTTAACTACTTTTTTTTGCAACTTTTTTAACAGGCTTTTTCTTTGCAACAGGTTTTGCAACTTTTTTCAAAGCTATTTTTACAGACTTTTTAGCTGCTTTTTTAGTTGCAGGTTTTTTCTTTAAAACACGCTTTGTTACTTTTTTAAGAACTTTTTTCAATCCTTTTTTAGCAACTGTTTTCTTTGCTACCGCTTTTTTAGTTACTTTTTTAACAATACTCTTGACCGCTTTTTTCTTTAGAACTTTAGCCATTGGTGGCTCCTTGTGTAATTTTTTTACTTATTGCTCAATAATAGTAATAAATTATACTAATTATAGCAGAAATCACTTTGCTAAAAGCTCCTTAAGGGCAGAAAAAGCCTACAAAGACAACTAGTTAAACTATTGTAATCATCCTGCAATCTTTTTAATATATACTTTGCAAGTAATCATATATTAAAAAGGAAAACAGTGATGAAACAAAAATTAAAAAAACAGTTTAAGAATAAAATCGATTTTGCAAAAAACTACAATTTTAAAGGTATTATAGTTTCAGCAGATACAAATGATGCAATACCCATGGATACTATTCCTAACGATTTAGAGCTAAAAGAGATTGCTAAAAGTAATTATATTAAAACACTTTTATTGATTGATTTTGTAGCGGATTGTGATACTTTATATCAGTCAAAAGAGTACTCGTGAACCGATTTGCAATTATTCTAACAGACAAGCTTAACAATATAAATATAAACTCTTTAGTTGATACTTTTAAAAAAACCATGGACATTGATAGTGAGATTCTTTTGTATGAACCTTCCAAAGAAGAGTATCTAAAAAACTATATTAACAAAAAAGCCACTATGTTAGTTGATAGAGTTGACCCCTCACTGCTTGAAGATAAAGATCAATATGTTCAGTTTTTAAGTACTGTCCTAAAAGATAAAATTATATTTTTCGAAAATAAAGCGGCAAAAAGAGACATGTAACCATTTTGTAACCACTGTGTAACCCTTATGTTACCAGCTTAAGATACTCTATGTATAGTCTAATTTAAAGGTTTTGTCATGGAGGGTACTCTTAAACCTATTGCAACTATTGTAGTGATAGAAGATGATATTGAGTTATTAGAGTTAGAAAAATTTCATCTTGAAAAAGAGGGATTTAAAGTACTTGATTTTATTTCCACTAAAAATGTAGAATCAATCTTGAAACAAGATATAGACTTGATGATCGTTGATAGGAAACTCCCAGGTATTGAAGGTTCTGATTTTATCCGCTATATTCGTGATAAAGGGATTCAAATACCTGTTATCTTTGTGAGTGCAAAAGATAGAGATAGTGAGATAGAAGAGGGATTTTTAAGTGGCGGGGATGACTATCTCAGAAAACCTTTTAACACAAATGAACTCATCTTTAGAGTCAAAGCGATACTCAAACGGACAAATGCCTTACAACACGAAAGACTCATCCACCGTGATATAGTTATGGACTTAAATAGCCGAAAAACTTATATCCAAGAGAGTGAAGTTGCATTAACAAAACTAGAGTTTAATCTACTAAGCTTTTTTATCAAAAACAAAAATCGAATTTTAGAGAGAGATTATCTGCTTCGTTATGTTTGGAATGACAGCGAACTCAAACAGAAAAGAACCGTAAATGTGACGATAAACCGCCTTAAGAAGAAAATTGACCCTGAAAATAATAAAGAGTATATCAACCCTATTCATGGGATAGGATATAAACTCATCTAAATTGAACACTCTTCTTGATTTTTACACTTAATCGTTTTTACAAAAACGACTCCAGCAACAACCGCACCTAAAATCGGTGCAACGATATAAAGCCAAAGCGACTCAATATTTCCACTCACTAACGCTGGTCCAATACTTCTAGCTGGGTTCATACTCGCTCCACAAATGGGACCTGCAAACATCGCTTCAAGCCCTACTGTAAATCCGATAGCAAGTCCAGCAAAACTTTTAACCGCTTTTCCATGAACAGCAGAGCCATAAATCACAAGCATGAGTATAAAAGTAAGTATGAATTCAAAGCCAAAAGATTGCCCCCATGAACCTCTAGGAATTGTAGCTCCATAATAAGCCAATTCACTTGCACTTTTTGCCTCTTCCAAAAATAGAAGCAGTAAAAACAGACACGCTAAAATAGCTCCAAAGATTTGAGAAAGGATATAGGGAAGTAGATTTTTTTTATCAAACTCATCCATAAGAGTAAATGAGATAGTAACAGCAGGATTAAAATGTGCTCCGCTGATATGACCAAAGGTATAGATAAGAGCAGTAACAACAAAACCAAAGGTCAATGCAACTCCTGCATGACCCAAGGCTCCCGTAAAAGTTTCAACAACAATAGCACCACAACCTGCAAATACAAGTATAAAAGTGCCTATAAATTCACTAACTAACTCTTTTTTCATTTGCTATTGTACTAATTTATACCCTTATCTTTCCAATACTTTCGAATCATATCTTTAGTCTCTTTAGGAAGTGGTACATATCCTAAATCCATTGCGATTTTATCTCCATTTGTATAAGCATAATCAAAAAACTTAGTTACTTGTTTATTTGTATCAGTTTTCTCAATTGGAAGCAACGCAAATGTAGCCGCTACGATTGGATATGAGGTTTTACCATCAGGATATGCGATAACTGCGTAAAAATCATTATCAGGTGTCCATTTTGCATACTTTGCTGCATCTTGAAAAGACTCTAGTGTTGCAGTGATATACTCGCCCTCTTTGTTCTCAACTTGAGCTGCCGCTAAACCTAACTTTTGTTTGTAGCTGTATTCGATATAACCAATAGCATATTTTGTCTGTTGGATGTTTGCTGAAACGCCTGAGTTGCTTTTTCCAGCAACAACATTTCCTTTCCAGTTTGGTTTTTTACTCACTTTAAAAGTGCTATCTAGT
The DNA here is from genome assembly GCA_015662615.1 of Campylobacterales bacterium. GTDB lineage: Bacteria > Campylobacterota > Campylobacteria > Campylobacterales > QNZT01 > SZUA-1433. Next base: position 9,827 of record DQTU01000036.1, read on the forward strand.
TTGTTTAGATAGTAAGTAAAGTTATAAGTTGTTCCTGATTTATCAGCTCTTACCGCGATAGTCATCTTCTCATGAGGAAGTTTTAAATCTGGATTTACGCTTGTAATCGCTTCATCATCCCAATGTGTGATTTTTCCAGAAAAAATGCCAGCAACTGCTTTTTCACTAAGTTTTAACTCGCCATCTTTAATCCCCGGGATATTATATGAAAGTACGATACTTCCTACAACTGTTGGGAACATAAAAAGTTTATTCTTTTTAAGTTTGTCAATCTTCATCGGCTTATCACTTCCTGCAAAGTCTACCATTCTCTTTTTGATAGATTTTACACCATCACCTGAGCCTGTTGGTGTATAGTTTACTTTCTCACCTGTTTTTGCATTATAACCACTTATCCATGCCTTATACAAAGGTCCAGGAAAAGATGCTCCTCTACCTTGTAGCTCATCTGCCATAATTGTCGTCGTTGCAAGAGATGCAGCGATTGCTAAAGTTGCTAATTTTTTAAATGTCATAATTTAATTCCTTATTTTTTGATTTCAAAGGAGAGTATAATAGATGACGGTTACAAAATGGTTACAGTTATCGAGTAAATAAGTAGGAGGCGTATAATATTAAAATTATACGCCAAAGGTTAGAAAGGGTTATGAAGCAAAAATCTTCGGTGCGCCTAACTGCTCATGGATATTGTTTGCCAATGAGTGAGAGATACTAAGACCTTTTGCAAGTTCTGCTAAGTAGTGTGCTTCTTTGTTCGTATCTAAATCAATTGCCATCAAAGATACCGCATAAACTTGTTGCTCCATGCCTCTTGGGATACTTCTTATGAAGTCATGCACATCAAGTGGTGCATTAAATTCTGCTCTTACAAAATCTGCTTCAGCTTGGCTGATATCACCTAATTTTCCAATCACTTTCTCTTGCTCTGCTTTATCAATATGTCCATCTGATTTTGCTGCATTTATCATAGCTCTGATGATAAGAGCGGCTTGCTCAGTTGCTTCTCTTTGGTCAACACCGATCGGTAAATGGTCACAGCTGTCATATGAAGGATTTGAAGCTGTTTTATTTTGTGATTGTGCATATTTTGTTAATGCTCCACCTAAAAGACCACCAAGTCCCCCTGCTCCACCTAAACCGCCACTATTTTGTGAACCGCCACCTAAAAGGCTTCCAAGAAGATCACCCATTCCGCCACCTTGAGGAGCTTGTCGTTGTTGCTGTTGTCCACCGCCAAGTAAAGAGCCTAAAAGGTCACCCATGCCTCCGCCACTTTGAGTCTGTTGCTGTTGACCACCAAGCAAACCACCTAACAAATCAGCCATGCCTCCACCAGAAGTAGATTGAGCTCCACCACCAATAAGGCTTCCCAAGATATCACCTAACATTCCGCCACCCTGAGTCTGCTGTCCAGCTCCACCACTAAGTGCACTTCCAAGTAGGTTTCCTAAAACATTTTCACCGCTTCCTTTTGATAAACCGCCACTTCCAAGTAAGCTTCCTAGTATTTTTATAGTATCAATAGCATTCATTTTTTATATTCCTTATATTAATGTTGTTGAGTTTTATAAACCAGTAGCAAATTTCATTTAATTATACAATAAAGAGATAAATAATAAAAACTCTACCAAAATTTAAATCATTTTTCAGTCCACTCTTACCCATATTTGGCTAAAATCTCGCAAATTTTTCCAGTTTAAGGTAGTGAAAAAATGAGTGAAAAAAGTACAACATATAAACCTAGTGAGATAGAAGATAAGTTTTATAAGATCTGGGAAGAGCGAGGCTATTTTGAAGTAGATGGCAATAAAGCAATTCAAAAAAAAGATAAAAACTTTGCCATTATGATGCCTCCCCCAAATGTTACAGGTTCGCTTCATATCGGGCATGCACTTACCTTTACGCTGCAAGATATCATGACGCGTTATAAAAGAATGGACGGCTACAAAACACTTTGGCAACCAGGTCTAGACCATGCGGGAATTGCTACTCAAAATGTAGTAGAAAAACAACTTTTAGCCCTAGGTACAACCAAAGAAGAGATTGGTCGTGAAGCATTTTTAGAAAAAGTTTGGGAGTGGAAAGAGCTTAGTGGTGGAGCCATATTTCATCAGATGCGAAAACTTGGAGCGTCTCCTGCTTGGAGTCGTGAGCGATTTACCATGGATGAGGGTCTCAAAAATGCCGTTCGAAAGATCTTTGTAAAACTTTATGATGAAGGTTTGATCGTTAGAGATAACTACATGGTTAACTGGTGTACGCATGATGGTGCTTTGAGTGATATTGAAGTTAAACATGAAGATGTACAGGGTAAATTTTACCACATGAAGTATCCATTTAGTGATGGAAGTGGTTCAATTACTGTCGCAACTACAAGACCTGAAACTTATTTTGGCGATAGTGCAGTTATGGTTCATCCTGATGATGAGCGCTATAAAAACTTAATCGGAAAAAAAGTAAAACTTCCACTAATTGGTAGAGAAATAGAAATCATCGCAGATGCTCATGTTGACATGGAAGTGGGAACGGGTTTGGTAAAAGTAACACCAGCTCATGACCCTAACGATTATGAAGTGGGAAAAAGACACGATTTAGAATTTATCACATGTTTTGATGAAAAAGGTTTTTTAAATGACCAATGTGGAGATTTTGAGGGATTAGAGCGACTGGAAGCGAGAGCTCAAATCGTACATGAGTTAGAAAAACAAGGTTTTATTGAAAAGATAGAAGAGCACATGCACCAAGTGGGGCACTGTTACCGATGTCATAATATTGTAGAGCCCTATATCTCAAAACAGTGGTTTGTAAAAAAAGCAATTGCAGATGATGCGATTAGTAGAGTGAATAGTGGAGAGACAAAGTTTTATCCGCCACATTGGATAAACTCTTTTAACGCTTGGATGAGTGAACTTAGAGATTGGTGTATCTCTAGACAGCTTTGGTGGGGACATCAGATACCTGTCTTTTATTGTCAAGATTGTGGTGCTGAATTTGCAACCCAAGAGGAGCATCCTCAAACTTGCAGAAGTTGTGGCAGTACAAACATTGAACAAGATCCTGATGTTTTAGACACATGGTTTAGTTCAGGGCTTTGGCCATTTTCAACGCTGGGTTGGGGAAATGGAGAGTTTGGAAAAGATACGCTTTGGAATGAAGATGACCTGAAAGATTTTTATCCAAACTCTATGCTGATTACTGGATTTGACATCCTGTTTTTCTGGGTAGCGAGAATGATGTTTATGGGAGTGTGTGAGCAAAAAGAAGTTCCTTTTAAAGATGTTTATCTTCATGCCTTGGTTCGTGATGAACATGGTGCTAAAATGAGTAAATCAAAAGGAAATGTTATCGATCCTCTTGATATGATAGAAGCGTTTTCAGCAGATACACTTAGATTTACGCTTGCAGCTCTTGCGGCTCAAGGACGAGATATAAAACTAAGTAGCGATCGTTTAGGGCAGTATAGAAACTTTACCAATAAACTTTTTAACGCTTCAAGATTTTTACTCATCAACGAAGAAAAGTTTGCTGATTTAGCGGATATCGAAATAAAAACAGACCTTGGTCGTTATATCCTCAGCCGTTATGCAGTTGCTACAAAAAGTGTTCGTGCAAACATTGATGCCTATCGTTTCAATGATGCAGCCATGGATATTTACCGATTCTTTTGGGGCGAGTTTTGCGACTGGGGAATTGAGCTTAGTAAAGCAGATAAAGAGAGTGTCAAAGAGTTAGGTGCAATTTTCAAAGATTCCCTAAAACTTATCCACCCATTTATGCCATTTATCTCAGAATATCTCTACCATGAACTCAGTGGAACGACTTTAGAAGATGGTGACTCTATTATGGTTATGGAATTTCCAAACTTAACCAATCAAGATAGTGAAATCGAAAATGTTTTTTCTCTTGTTATGGAAGCCATAGCGGGAATCAGACGAGCCAAAGCAACACTAGACTTGCCAAGTTCTGCTGTTGATACAGTTTCCATAAAACTAAACAAAGATATCGATTTAAGTGCAGGGAGCAAATATATCTCAAAACTTACAAAAGTTGAAAACATAAACTTTGTTACCCAAAAAGTAGAAAATTCGGTTGCTGATGTTGGAGATAATTTAGAGGTTTACATCTCACTTGAAGGCATCGACCTTGCTCCTATTATCAAAAGATTGGAAGCTCAAAAAATAAAACTTGAAAAAGAAGTTGGGAAATTAAACGGCATGTTAAGCAATGAAAAATTTGTTGCCAATGCACCTAAAGATGTTTTGACTAAAAATAGAGAACTTTTGAAAAATGCAAAGAGTAAGTTAGAAAAAGTTGAAAGTGAATTAGGGGCATTGAGCTAAGCTCAAAACCCTCGAAATACCTTAGGTACAAAAGCATTTGCTCCTATATCTAAGGCATTTTGAACCTCTTGTACCAGCCTACCCTTATCTCGTGGTAAAGTCCCTGCTAGGTGCAAAGCATTTGAAGCATGGTTTGAGCGAAAGATTATTTTATTTTTCGGATTTAAAAGCTCAAGAAACTGTTTTTGTTCATGGAGCAAAGCATAATCCTCTAACATCGTAAAATCACTAAAACTTTTATAAAATTTTGCTTTCACATCCTCTTCTAATCCTAACTGTAGTGTTGACAGATAATTGACTGTTGTTTCATTGATAATTTTTGCACTCTCTCGTATATGTTCCTCTGTATACTTAGCCCCGCCAAGACCCAAAATCATGGTTGCTGATATCTTCATTCCTGCACTTGAAGCTTTGTTTAGAGATTCAATTATTTCAGATTGTGTTACACCTTTTGTAATCTTTTTCAGTACCGTATCACTACCACTCTCAACACCATAATAGATAAGGTTTAAACCATGAGCATGGAGTTCTTCTAACTCCTCAGAAGATTTATTTAAAATATTTTGAGCAGAGGCATAGAGTGAAACTCTTCCTAGTTTAGGAAATGACTTTTTTAGGTATTTGAGTAATTCTAAAAGATAGGGTGTCTCTAAAGCAAGAGCAT